>CAIKLP010000050.1 GCA_903828245.1 uncultured bacterium
ATGGAAATATTGGGGCCATCCCAAATTTCGACCGATGCAAAAAGATATTATCGAATCGGTTTTAGCTAAACGAGATACCTTAACGCTGCTACCAACAGGCGGTGGAAAATCGGTTTGTTTTCAAGTGCCCACATTGGCTCAAAAGGGTTTAACAATCGTCATCTCTCCATTAATAGCACTCATCAAAGACCAAGTTGAAGGCTTAAAAGCAAAAGGAATAAAAGTGGTTTCTATTGTTTCTGGAATGACCTCTAGAGAAATCGATTTTGCCTTAGATAATTGTATCTACGATCAAACTAAATTTTTGTTTATTTCGCCCGAACGCATTGCTGCGCCTTTATTTCAAGAGCGTTTGAAAAAAATGAATGTGACATTAATTGCGATCGATGAAGCGCATTGCATTTCGCAATGGGGTTACGATTTTAGACCTGCGTATTTAAATATTATTCAATTAAGATTATTGCTTCCCGGTATTCCGGTAATAGCGCTTACTGCTTCTGCAACTGCCAATGTGCAAGAAGATATTATGAAGCAATTGGGTTTTCAAAACCCCGTGGTATTCAAACAAAGTTTCGAAAGAAAAAATTTAAATTATTTAGTACTCCAAGAAAGTGATAAATTTAATAGGGCACTCCGAATTTTAAATAAAACAAAAGGTACCGCTGTAATTTATGTAAGAAATAGAAAAGGCTGTAAAGAGCTATCCGATTGGCTTTGCGCACATCAAATATCGGCCGATTATTACCATGCTGGCTTAGAAGCTAAGCTTAGGTCTTTAAAACAAGACGAATGGATGAGTGGTAAAACTCGCGTAATTGTGGCTACCAATGCATTTGGTATGGGAATAGATAAAGCCGATGTGCGTTTAGTGATTCACCTCGATTTACCAGATAGTTTAGAAGCGTATTATCAAGAAGCCGGAAGAGCCGGAAGAGATGAGCAAAAAGCATATGCTATTTTATTATTTCAGGAACACGATATAGCCGAATTAAATCGTAAATATATAACCGAATATCCAAGCATAGCAGAAATTAAACAGACCTATGAATTTGTGATGAATATGTTGCAAATACCTATAGGTGCTGGGTTAAACAACCAATTAGAATTTGATTTAACACTGCTCATTTCACGCTCGGGATTTTCTGCTATCAAATTAATCAATGCCTTAAAATTTCTTGAAAAAGCAGGTTATTTTAATTTGTCGGAAGAAGTATTTAATCCTGCTAAAATTTTCTTTTTGGTAGATCAACATGCTTTTCATCATTTTCAACAAACAAATCCTAAATTTGAAATACTCTTGCAAACTATATTGCGTTCTTATACTGGCTTATTTGATCAATATACCGCAATCAATGAAAACGAAATAGCAGTAAGAGCTCAACTTGCTATGACAGAAATTAAAGCGCAATTACAAATGCTCAAAAGCTATCAAATAATAGATTATGTGCCAATTACCGAAAAACCAATTATTCATTTTTTAAGCGATAGATTACCTGCAACGCATGTGCAAATAGATGGCAATTATTATCGACAGAGATTCGATATTTTAAAGACTAAAATTAATGCCATGATTGATTATGTGCATGCACCAATTTGTAGATCTATTCAATTGAGAACCTATTTTGATGAAAAGGCAGTAGCGCCTTGTGGTCAATGTGATATTTGTTTATTAAATAAGCAATCAAATCAAAAGGTCTTTACCTTTGCTAGGTTAGCCGAAATGATTGCTACAGAACCACTATATTTGAATGATTTATTAATACAAGTGAATGATATTCCAGAACAAGAAGTATTGGCTCAAATCCAAGTATTCGCAGAAGAAGGATTGATACAATATGCTAATAAAAACGAAGTGATAATTACCCAAAAAGGCCTCCTTGAAAAAGATCATATTAACCATAACTAACGATATTACTTACGATCAACGCATGCATAAAATTGCTACTTCTTTAGCAAATGCAGGCAACGATGTGTTGTTATTAGGTCGAAAAAGAAAGCATTCTTTGCCTTTAAATCCGTCTATTTATAAGCAACACAGGTTAAATTGCATTTTTGATAAAGGAAAGTTATTTTATATAGAATTCAATATTCGTTTGTTTTTTTATCTCCTTTTTAATGCCTTTGATATTGTTAATGCGATAGATTTAGATACCATCTTACCTGGTTACCTAGTGTCAAGAATCAAACATAAAGCTTGTGTGTATGATGCACATGAATATTTTACAGAAGTGCCAGAAGTAATCAATAGACCATTTACTCAAAAAATATGGCAAGCTATCGAACAATTTATTGTGCCTAAATTAAAGCATTGTTATACAGTTAGTGATTCTATTGCACAATTATTCGAAGCCAAATATCAAACGCGTTTTCAAACCATTCGAAATGTGCCATATCTATTAGATCAGCCTGTTACAGCAGATTCAACAATTAATAAAGAACGCTATATTTTGTATCAAGGTGCACTCAACAAGGGTAGGGGTTTAACGCAATTAATTGAAGCCATGCAATGGATAGATTGCAAATTAGTATTGGTTGGAGAAGGCGACCTAAGCGAAGTATTAAGACTGCAAGTGCAAACACTTCAGTTACAAGAAAAAATTATTTTTAAAGGATTTGTTGCACCAGAAAATTTAAATATCATAACTCAAAACGCTTATATTGGAATCAATGTTTCGGAAAATTTAGGCTTGAGTTATTATTACTCGCTCAACAATAAATGTTTTGATTATATACATGCCCATTTACCATCTATAACAAATAATTTCCCAGAATATCTTCAAATAAATAATAAATACGAAGTGGCTGTCATGTGCGATTTAACTACACAAAACCTAGTTCAGGCCATAAATTTATTATTAAATGATGAGCAGTTGTATGCCAGATTAGTGACCAATTGTAAGGCTGCAAAATTGGAATATAATTGGCAAATAGAATCTCAAAAATTATTGATGATTTACCGAGGTGTGGCTGCTATTTAATGCCATTGCCAATTGATATAATTTCCATAAATCAAAGTAAATTAAATTTGGCTGATTAGCACATAAATGATTTTCTATTCCTTTTTTAATTATTTTAAAACAAAAACAAAACAGCCCAATCAAATTAAATTTAGCTAAAATTTGATACGCGCGATATAGTTTTATGGATTGCAATTCTTGTTTGTATTGTTCGCTCCTAACCAAGCTGGCTAGGGTTTTGCAAGCGATGATTGTTTTTGCTAAATAAACCTCATTGCTTTCTATGCCGGTATGTAAAAGCGGGTTATTGATATGAGCAATTTTCACTCCTTTTTGGGCCAATTGTAGGGCGAATAAATTATCTTCCCAACCATATTGCTTAATAGATTCATCAAATTTTATCGCATCAAAAACTGATTTTTTAACAACTAAATTACAAGTTGCAATATTTTGTGTTGGCGATTGTAATCTTTCGGCAAGCGATTTTACTTCTCTTTCGTTTCCAAAAGTTTCTCTTAGTAATGCAGTGTCTTTGTAATAAGTAGGATAAACTAAACCACCATAAATCACCTCATCGCTCTCCATTACATTGGCATAGCGTTTAATGTATTCCTCATCTACCATGGCCATGTCATCATCGATAAACAATAAGTAGGCTTGTTTAGCTACAGAGGCTAAGTAATTGCGAATGGCCGAACGCCCAATGTTGTTTGTTAATTCAATGTATTGTACATTTTTAATACTAGCTAATGCACTGTTAGCCAATTTTATTTCCTGATTGGTAGAAGCATCGTCGGCAATAATAATTTCATAAACCAATCCCGTCAATTCGCATTGCGTTTGTAATTGCTTTACTAATTGCGTGCAATTAGCATTAAATACAGGGATAAGGATACTGATCAAAGCGTAAGGGTTTAATTTAAAGGTAAGGAAATTAAGAAAGAGTCGATAAAATATGATTTTAAGCTATGAGCATCCTTTAAAGATGTGAATAGAATTCAATTAATAAATAATATAAATAGTTAATTATCAAGTATTTATAATTCTATAATTCACAGATAATCAACATTTGTTAATAACTACACATTTCTTTAAAATAACTAAAGGTTAAATTTATATTAATTAACTAATTAATTATTCATTAAAAAAACAAACATGAAAAAAATTATTTTAATTATTGCATTAGCATTTATTGGATTAAATGTAAATGCACAGAATCAAAAAGGTGCTATTTTATTAGGCGGTAGTTCTAATGGAAATATCACATTGTCTCCAACAACAGATATTAATTTGGGTGCAAATTTTCACTATTTCCTAAGCGATAAAATTGCTGTTGGAGCTGGTGTAGGTTTTACTAAATGGGATGGTTTAGATGCAACAAATACTATTTCATTAGCTGGAAGGTATTATTTAAACAGTAAATTGTATGGTAATGTTACTTATGGTTTATCGGAAGGTGCTTTGAACGAAGGCTTAACTGTAGGCGCGGGTTATCAAATGATGTTAAGCGATAAAGTTGCTTTTACATCGGGTTTAGATTATTGGATGAATCCTACTGAAGGAGCAGATGCTTCTATTAATTTGAATATGGGAATTAGCGTATTCATTCGTTAATAAATTTATCAACAGTTAAAAAGCTATACCATTTGGTATAGCTTTTTTTTTATCTTTAAAAATGATAGATAGGTTTACCGATAACATGCCACTGGCCCAAAAGAAAAAAGTAATCAATGCTTGGGCATTTTACGATTGGGCTAATTCTGTATATAATTTAACCATTACCTCCACTATTTTCCCTATTTATTGGACTGCTGTTACGAGTAATGGGGGAACCAATAGGGTAAGTGTTTTCGGCATGGAATTTTTAAATTCTGCGCTATACTCATATGCTATTTCTTGTTCTTTTTTAATTATCGCTTTGTTATCTCCAATTTTATCTGGCATTGCAGATTATAACGGCACTAAAAAAAGATTCCTGCAAGTGTTTTGTTTAATTGGATCTATTAGTTGTTCTGCTTTGTATTTTTTTGATAGCAGTAATATTGAATATGGGGTAATTGCTTTTATGATTGGAACCATTGGATGGGCTGGAAGTTTGGTATTTTATAATTCTTATTTACCCGAAATAGCAACCGAAGAAGAGCAAGATAAGGTAAGCGCAAAAGGCTTTGCATACGGCTATATAGGCAGTTCTATCTTATTAATTTTAAACCTTATTGTTATTCTAAATCCAACGCTTGTAGGAATCGAAAAAGGTTCTAGTTTACCCGCTCGTATTTCTTTTTTAACCGTTGGGCTTTGGTGGTTTGGTTTTGCGCAATATACTTTTCATTATTTACCAAAAAACAAACATAAAATTATTATCAACTGGAATATATTAAGCAAAGGTTACCGCGAATTAGCAAATGTTTGGAATGAACTAAAAGAAATCAAACGCTTAAAATTATTTTTATTTTCTTTCTTCTTTTATAATATGGGCGTACAGTCTGTGATGTATGTAGCCGCTTTATTTGGAAGTAAAGTTTTGCATTTAGCATCGGGGCAATTAATCACCACCATCTTAATTATTCAATTTGTAGCCATTGCCGGCGCTTATTTATTTGCTTTTTTATCAAAAAGAATTGGCAATATCAATGCCATTATTGGGGCTATTTGTTGTTGGATAGTGATTTGTATTTTTGCTTACAATATTCAAACATCCAATCAATTTTATGCTTTAGCATTTTGTGTTGGTATGATTATGGGCGGTATACAATCGCTTTCTAGGTCTACTTATTCAAAGCTTTTACCCGATACTTCCGATACCACCTCTTATTTTAGTTTTTACGATACTACCGAAAAAATAGCCATCGTTTTAGGCACCGCTTCTTATGGTATAATCGAAGAATTAACCGGCTCTATGCGAAATTCAATCTTTTCATTAGTTGGATTTTTTACCGTGGGGCTTATCATTTTAGTTAAATATCGTAAACAAATTACCAAGGGATAAGAAACAAATGCTATTTTTGTTGCAATGAAAGTTTCCCTATTTATTCCTTGTTTTGTTGATCAATTATTTCCGCAAACAGCCCAACATACTTTTTCTATTTTAGAAAAATTAGGTTGTAAGGTTGAATATAACGACAATCAAACCTGTTGTGCGCAACCCGCTTTCAATGCGGGTTTTTGGGACGAAGCAAAAGTAGTGGCACAAAAATTCATTAATGATTTTCCAGATTCAATGTATATCGTAAGTCCTTCTGGGTCTTGCGTAGGCATGGTAAAATCAAGCTATTCCGAATTATTTACTAATTCGGCATCCCACAATAAATGCAGGAGCATTCAACAAAATATTTTTGAATTAACAGACTTTATCATCAATGTATTAAAAGTCGAAAATATAGGCGCTCGTTTCCCTCATAAAGTTACTTGTCACGATGCTTGTGGTGCGCTCAGAGAATGTGGTATTAAGGAAAGTCCTCGCACCTTATTGAAAAATGTACAAGGTCTTGAATTAATAGAAGTAGATGATTGCGAAACCTGTTGTGGATTTGGCGGTACATTTGCCGTAAAATTCGAAGCCATTTCAACCGCCATGGCCGAACAAAAGGTGCTCAATGCCATTAAAACAGGAGCGGAGTACATTGTTTCCACCGATATTTCTTGTTTAATGCACATGCAGGCTTATATCGATAAAAACGAATTGCCTATAAAAACGATCCATATTGTGGATGTTTTGGCTACCTGTCTTTCAAATTAGGGCCTTTTTTGCTAAATTAGCGCCATGAAGAATTTTTTACTTTCTTTTTTAATCATTTCTATCTTATTTGCTTGTAATGCTGCACCAAAATCAGATAACGCAAGCAATAACAATACTGTTGTAAAAGATTCTGCCATTATTTCTGGTGATCAAATTCCAAAAGAATTAATTGACTTAAACGAAAAAGTAAAAAACAGATCCGGAGATCCTTCTGTATATGCCGCGCGTGCTGCCTATTTAGTAAGACATCAAAACATAGATGCGGCCTACGAAGATTTAATAAAAGGATTCGCGATCGATTCTACTTACATGCCATTATACAATAGTTTAGCAGATTACCATTTAATGAAAGGTGAGCCCGCACAAGCTAAGCAGGCTTTAGAAAAAGCCTTATCCATTAATAAATCTAGTTACATGACCTATGTTAAAATGGGTGAATTATTTTTCTTAGCTAAAAAATATGATTTGGCATTTAAGCAAATCAATAATGGTTTAAGAATTAACAAATATTATAGCGACGGTTATTTTTGGAAGGGAATGATTTATAAAGAAAAATCAGATACTGTTGCAGCAAATGCGAATTTTCAAACAGCTATTGAACAAGATCCAGAAAACTACAAAGCCTATATGCAATTGGGTTTGCTGGCTATTCCTTCAAGAAATAAAATGGCAGTAGATTATTTTACTTCTGCTATTAAAGTAGATCCAACAAAAACCGAAGCGTTTTATGGTAGGGCTTATTATTATCAATTAGTTTCGGAGTTTGATAAAGCCATTCAGGATTATACCAAAGTGGTAGCAATTGACAAACACAATGCTTCAGCATTTTATAATTTAGGTATTTTACATTATAATTTAAGAGTGATAGAAATTGCGGCGGCAAACTTCAATAAAGCCATCGAAAATAATCCAAAATATGCCGAAGCATTTTATATGCGAGGCTTGTGTAACGAAGCCAAATCTAATGATGATGCGGCAATTGCCGATTTTGAATACGCATTGAGTTTAAAAGATAATTATACATTAGCAGCTCAAGGACTAGACAGAGTTCGAAGCGCTAAGCAATCAATAAAAAAATAAAAATGATAAATATTACTTTACCTGATGGATCGCAAAGATCGTATGAAAAAGGAATAAACGCCTATCAGGTTGCTTTAAGTATTTCTGAAGGTTTAGCGCGTAATGTTCTTGCGGCAGAAATCAATGGAGAAGTTTGGGACGCTAGTAGGGCTATTCATACAGATGTAAATTTAAAATTATTAACCTGGAATGATGATAAAGGCAAAGCTACTTTTTGGCATTCTTCTGCTCACATCATGGCAGAAGCCCTAGAAGCATTGTATCCTGGCACAAAATTCGGAATTGGACCTGCCATAGAAACTGGTTTTTATTACGATGTAGATTTTGGTGATCGAGAATTTTCTTCTGATGAATTCAAAAAAATTGAAGAAAAAATAATGGAATTGGCAAAAGCTAAATCGGAATTTATTCGAAAAGAAATTAGTAAATCTGATGCCATTAATTATTTCCAAGCCAAAGGCGATGAGTATAAATTAGATTTATTAGAAAGCTTAACAGATGGTCAAATTACTTTTTACGAACAAGGTAATTTTACCGATTTATGCAGAGGCCCACATATTCCAAACACTGGATTTGTAAAGGCCGTAAAGCTAATGAGTGTGGCCGGTGCTTATTGGAGAGGTAATGAAAATAACAAACAATTAACTCGAATATATGCAGTTACTTTTCCTAAACTTTCTGAATTAACAGCCTACCTCGAATTATTAGAAGAAGCGAAAAAAAGAGACCATAGAAAATTAGGAAAAGAGTTAGAACTTTTTGCTTTCTCCGAAAAAGTAGGCATGGGTTTACCTTTATGGTTACCGAAAGGAGCGATGTTGAGAGAACGACTCACTCAGTTTTTACAAAAAGCACAAATTAAAGCTGGCTACGAACCAGTCATTACGCCACATATAGGGCATAAAAATTTATATATCACTTCTGGTCATTACGAAAAATATGGAGCAGATTCGTTTCAACCCATTAAAACACCTCAAGAAGGTGAGGAGTTTTTCTTGAAACCCATGAATTGCCCACATCATTGTGAAATTTATAAAACAAAACCGAGGTCGTATAAAGACTTACCTGTCCGTTATGCTGAATTTGGTACTGTTTACCGCTACGAACAAAGTGGAGAGCTTCACGGGCTTACTAGGGTACGTGGCTTTACACAAGACGATGCGCATTTATTCTGTCGCCCAGATCAAGTAAAAGAAGAATTTAAAAAGGTAATTGATTTGGTTTTATATGTTTTTGCTGCTTTGGGATTTGAGAACTACACAGCCCAAATCTCCTTAAGAGATCCCGAAAACAAATCTAAATACATTGGTTCTGATGAAAATTGGCAATTAGCAGAACAATCAATTATTGAGGCTGCAGCTGAAAAAGGTTTACAAACGGTAGTAGAACTTGGAGAAGCTGCATTTTATGGCCCTAAGCTTGATTTTATGGTTAAAGATGCGATTGGTAGAAAATGGCAATTAGGAACCATCCAAGTAGATTATAATTTACCCGAAAGATTTGAATTAGAATATACCGGCAGCGATAACCAAAAACACCGTCCTGTCATGATCCATAGAGCACCATTTGGTTCTTTAGAGCGTTTTGTGGCTGTTTTGATAGAACATTGTGCGGGTAATTTTCCATTATGGTTAAGCCCCGATCAATATATTATCTTGCCGATTAGCGAAAAATATGCCGATTACGCAAAAAATATTTCAAATTCACTAAATAATTACGATATTCGCGGGCTGATTGACAACCGAGATGAAAAGATTGGAAAGAAAATCAGAGACGCAGAAGTCAAGAAAATTCCATTTATGCTTATTGTAGGCGAAAAGGAATCGGAAGAGGGCTTAGTGTCGGTTAGAAAGCATGGAGAAGGCGATTTAGGTGCGATGAGTATGGAAGACTTTGCAGAACTAATTAAAAAAGAAATAACAATATAATAACAAAATAGGAGGATATCCCAATAGCACAGAGTTTTCATAAACCCAGACCTAGACCAGATTTTAGGAATAGTAGAAAAAAAGAGGCAGAACACAAAATCAACGAATTAATTCGTGTAACGGAAGTTCGTTTAGTTGCCGAAGGAATAGAACCCGGAATCTACAAAATCTCTGAAGCATTAGCTATTGCTGAAGAACAGGGATTAGATTTAGTAGAAATTTCGCCTAATGCTGTGCCACCTGTTTGTAAAATAATTGATTATAATAAGTTCGTTTACGAACAAAAGAAAAAAACAAAAGAAATTAAAGCGAAGGCAGCTAAAACTGTCATTAAAGAAATCAGATTTGGACCAAACACCGATGACCACGATTTCGAGTTTAAATTAAAACACGCTACCAATTTCTTAACAGAAGGTTCAAAAGTGAGAGCTTTTGTTCATTTTAAAGGAAGAGCAATTGTATACAAAGAGCAAGGCGAAATTTTATTATTAAGATTTGCCCAAGCGCTAGAAGATGTAGGAAAAGTAGAACAATTGCCAAAATTAGAGGGTAAAAGAATGTTTATTTCTATTGCTCCAAAAGCTAAAAAATAACAAACAATTAAATAAATAAAGCGATGCCAAAAATGAAAACTAATTCCAGTGCTAAGAAGCGTTTTAAGCTCACTGGAACAGGTAAAATTGCAAGAAAGAGCGCTTTCAAACGTCACATCTTAACCAAGAAAACTACGAAACAAAAACGTGGTTTAACTGGAACTGTTTATGTAACAGATGCAGATAGAGGCAATGTTGAAAGAATGCTTTGCATGGGTAAGTAATTACCAGACATTCGGAAAGACGAATAATTAATTAATTTTTAACCAGGTACCCGGTATTAAGTTCGAAAGACGCCGAAACCAAAAAACGTAAAAAAATGCCTAGATCGGTTAACGTAGTAGCGGCCCGCCGCAGAAGAAAAAAAGTACTAAAAGCTGCAAGAGGCTTTTGGGGCTCAAGAAGTAAAGTTTTTACAATTGCTAAAAACACTTTAGAAAAAGGTATGCAATATGCATATCGTGATAGAAAAGTAAAGAAAAGAGAATTTAGAGGTTTGTGGATTCAACGTATCAATGCTGGTACACGTTTACATGGAATGTCATACTCTGTATTTATGGGTAAATTACACGCAAAAAACATTGATTTAAATCGTAAGACATTAGCAGATTTAGCAATGAACAATCCAGAAGCTTTCAAAGCGATTGTACATGCAGTAAAATAAAACCTTATCAAACATAACAAAAAAAGGCTCGGAATTTTCCGAGCCTTTTTTTGTTAGGATTCTTTAAAGATTCATTGCTACCACCATAAGCTTTTCTTCCTATTTTTTAATATAACAAGATTGACAGGGTTACAACTTTGTTAGCTTTTATTTTCACATGCACTTTGCTATTGTGCAGCTATTATTTTTTTTTCAACTTCATGGCCTAACCCAATAATAGGTTTGCTTGTTAAAATTATATGTGGAATAATTACCTAAACTATTTTGCTTTTTTATTGCTCTTATTAGCTTTAAAGCTATTTATTAATATTTTAGCTAAATTTAAAAGACCATTAGCCATAAGGTATTTATTGTTAATCGGTTCTGTAGGATTCTTTTGGAAAGGGCTGGGTTATTTTTATTTAATAAATTTTGAATATAGTCGTTGGTTGATAGTGTTACCAAATACCATACTTGCAAGTAGTATGGTTTTGATATTAGCACATTTAAAAGACCATAAAATTAAGACTAAATATTTTATCTATATTATATTTATGATATTAACACACCTATCGATCTTGTCTTATTTTAGCTTTTTATCGCCATTACCTTTGCAGATTTCAAGTATAAAATATGCTTTATACATAAATATGATTAAATATATATTTAAGTTTACTACTATTTCTATATGCTTTTTTCTGATTTATAAGATAATAAGGACAGATGAAATAATATCTGATTATAGTGCAAAGTTAAAGCTTTGGTATCTAATCATCTGTTTTTTGCTCATCATTGCAGCTTTTGCATTCACTTCTATTGATTTTTCATCAATAAGTAACAGCTTCGTATTATTTCTCAATATTTGTATGAATATTATTTATTTGATAGCAATACTATATAGGCCAAGTTTTATGAATAATAATAAGACTAAACAATAAATCATACCTATTTTTTTGAATGACATAAAAAAAGGGCCCTCTCGATAGAAAGGACCCTTTTTTTATAGGTTTATTTTATTTATTGCTTAATAAATTTACTAGCAATTACACCATTTTCTGTAGATACTAATATAGTATAAATACCTGATTCAATGGTTTTTAATTCAATTGAGCTAAAGTTATTGTTAATATTAGATTTCTCTAAAACTATTTGACCAATTGCGTTAATTACTTGAATCTTAGTAATTGTTTCCACTGTTTTGATATTCACTAAACTATGAGCAGGATTTGGATAAACCGCAATTCCAGCTTTAGCATTCGTATTAATTCCTACTAATGTGTCATTATCGTTAATGGTCATTACAGCAGTTGTTCTATTACCTAAAGTTGCTCCAATTGGATTCGAAATTTCCACATTGATCGTTTCTGGCGTTTCTACTTTAATGTCGTTAACAATATTAATAGTAACCGTTTTAACAGAATCTCCAATGTTAAAGAAAACAGGATTTGGTGTAGCAATTGAATAATCTGCACCTGGAGTGGCTGTACCACCAGCAACATCAAAATTCACATAAACACTATCAAACGCCGGTTTATTTAAGACTAATTTAATAGTAGCTGTGCCAGCACCTTCCACGGTTGTATAAGATCCTAATTCAATAGCAACTGTAGGATCTACTGGAGGAGCAGGAATTACATATATATCAGAACTACCTCTTGGCATTAATTGGTAACCACTGTTTTTAGGGTTAGTTGCATCAAATTGACTTACCACACCTGTTACATTGAAATCTCCAATTGGCGCATCCATAGTATATAAATCTACAGAATTCAAGATACGCATATCCATTGAATCTGTTCCGTTGGTAATTTTCACATTGAAACCAGAACCAGTTTTAGTCCATTGTGTTGGGTCAATTACATGAACTGTAAGAACTTTAACGATATTAGATTCGTCTTCTTCTTTTAATTGTGTCACTACTTTTGGCGCTTTTAAAGCAATACCAGTAGCTAATACTTTAAACGAATCAACTGCAACTTCATTTAATCCATTATATGGTGATAATTTACCATATATAGCTAATGAATCTCCTAGGGTTACAGTGTATCCTAGGTTGCCAGTTGCTTTGAAAATAGTCATTGCTCCAGTTGCATCAACTAAAGAGAATTGTAAGCCAGCAGCTCTTAAATTAGGTGAATAAACTACACCTCTAATAGCTAATGGAGTTGCTAATGGGAAAGTTGGGTTTCCATTTGCATCATTAATTCTTAAATCAGAAATAGGATAGAAAGGAACTTCATCGTCATTTAAAGTAATGGTTAAAATAGAATCTGCACCAATTACACCTGCATTAGAAATATTTCTGATCGCTAATATAATAGTCTCATTACCTTCTACAAGCATATCATTTAAGATTGCTGCTGATAAATTAACCGTACTATCCTTATATGCTGGAATAGTAACAGTAGTTGAGCTGAATGTATAATCTGAACCAGCAGTTGCAGTTCCACCTTTTACAACAACTTGGAAAGTGGTCGCATTTGCGTTAGAACTAGCACCTAATACATTGATCGAAACACCAGCGCTTGCAGCTGTTTCTAAAACATTGCTAGTAGTTGGAACAAACTTTGCTTGAACTGGTTGATCGTTTTTAGGAATGGTAATGGTTAAAATTGAATCTGCTGTTAAAACCGCACTATTGGTTGCATTTCTTAAAACGAATACAATATTCTCCTCGTTTTCGGCAAGGTTATCTGCAGTAATGCTAATCGTTTTAGATTGATTAGCAGTTGTATTAGCAGGGAAAGTAACCGTTTGAGTTAAACCTGTATAATCTGCAGCCGAAGCCGTTGAAGTATTTTTCAATACGACATCAACACTGGTTGCGTTTATATTTGCCGTAGCAATGGTAACATCAAAAGTATAAGAAGATCCTTCTTTTTTAGTGATGGTTACTGGAGCAGCAAAACCTAAAACAGGTGCACTTACGTCATTTAATGGAATGGTAATGGTTAAAATTGAATCGGCTAAAATACTAGCTGCATTACCAGCATTTCTTAAAACCAATTGAATGGTTTCGTCGCCTTCTTGCGAAGCATCATCAATAATTGGAATGGTAAATGTTTGCGCTGCAGTTGCATTTGCAGGGAATGTAACAGTTTGTGTAGTAAAAGTATAATCCGATCCAGCTATTGCAGAACCACCTTTAACTTTAACATCTACTGTTGTAGCTGTAGCATTAGGATCAATTATATTTAAAGTTACCGTTGCTGTTCCAGCATTTTCGTTTACAGTTAAAGTTGTTGGATTGAATTTTAAAGAAGGGTTTGAAACGGCTGCAATTCCCAACACATCAGACCAATTATTAGCAACTCTTATTTCATCTATTTCGACATTACCAGTACCTGCTGTTGCATTACCTGCTTGTCTGATACAAATTGCTTTAGATTTTAAAGGGGCAGTACTTGTACTAACATTTGAGGAAACCAATGCAGTTGGTTCTGTTGCAGAAACTGTTGGATTAACCCATAAACTAGCGGTATTTGTTGAGTAGTTAAATTTCACAACCACTAAATAAGTGGTATTAATTGCATAATCAACGGGTGTAGCACCATAGATATTTGCAGCAGTTGCAGCAGAAAAACTATTATTCAGTATACCTAAATTAAAGGTATTAGCAGTTGATCCCGCACGAACATGTAATCTTCCCACAAAACCAGTTGTAACCACGGCACCATTAGTGTCGGTTAGGTTCATAAAATAGTTACCAATAGTGGTATTAGCTGCCTGACCAGTAATGTTTGGTAATTTTATTAAAGCTGAATAATAAACCGAACCCGCATTGGTTATAGTAGAAACGACATAGTTAACATCCTCTGTGTTACCAGCAATTGTTGTTGTTCTATTATTAGTAGAAGTAGGTAAACCAGTATAACTTAAGCTATTTCCTACATCAGATGTGGTAGTTAATGTTGTCATCTGTAATGGTATAGTACCACTGTGTAAGGTCCAGCCATTTGCAGTTAATGCTCCTGTACCACTAAAGGTTATTGTAGTCGCTTGCGCTGCCGCAAAAAATGGGCTCAGAACAGCCATTATTAAGAACAGATTTTTTAGTATTTGTTTTTTCATATCGATATATAATTTTTTGTTGTTTTTTCTATTAAAACCAAACAAATATAGGGTATGTGGTATTAACTTAATATTATCTATTTAAATTGTTAATAAATAAATAAA
>CAIKLP010000051.1 GCA_903828245.1 uncultured bacterium
ACAAGCACGACCATTTACTTGGACGTGCATACTTACGTTATGCATATTCATATTTCAACCTTTTGTTATTTAGTTACTATCCGCACAATGCGGACTTCAATTTATAACTATGAGTTAAAATATGTTATTGTCAATATATAATAAATTATTTCGTATACAAGTTTTTAAACTTGTTGAAAGTAGATTCAAACAAATTCTCTGCCACCTTGTCGGATGCAAAATTTATTTTTCCTTTTGCCAAAGAATCTTCTGCGGATGGTGCTTGATCTACCTGTGGCATATATGCTCTTGGAGTATCTGTTCCCGGTTCTTTTCCTGACACGGACATAGAATTATTTGCAATATATCTAGCGACCTGTTCTTTATTTATTTCTGCTGCTTTTGGATTTATCACATTTTTATATTTTTTATAAACTGCTAAATATTGATCTTTGATATTTTCTAAAATAAACTTTTCAACAACGGCAGGACTTGTTTTTAGCAAATTTTGCCCAAGAGCTTTTTGTGTCAACATTCCTTTGGTTTCTCCCGCAATTGCCAAGTGAAAAGCTTTCAGAGCCAATTCGGGATTTTCTCCTATTGAATCGTTTTTAAAATCTAAGCACACCACGGTTGCTTTGGGGTTGGCGCAACAAATTTTGCTCCAACGATGGTGTCCATCTATAATATACTTTCCTGCAAAAGTTATGATTGGAGTAGCACCTTTATCAGATCGCAATATTACATTATCTCCAACAAGAATTTTTTCCAACTCTTGTATTGTCGAGCCATCTTTATCCCATTTTGGTTTGTCAATAATATCATTCAAACTGTTGCTAAATCCTATCTCATTTTGGGTTGGGATCAGTTCACCGACAACTCCATATGCTTTTTTTACTTTGAATGCTTCGGTATTGTCACTGTCTTTTTGGCCCGACATTATAAATGCATTCACCTTGGGGTCGGCTACAATGCTCTTGTATTTTGTTACAAATTGAGCCACTGACATTTCTTTAAAATCATTCCAAAATTCAGCTTTAAACTTTTGCGGATTATCTGCTATTTCTTTGTCTGCCAGTTCTTTGTCCGAAGTAACACCCGCATCTTGGTCGCGATAATTTTTTATACCATATCTATCCGCAGCTTTTTCTAATCTCTCCTTTTCAGCTTTAAGCTTAGGATCGCTTGGGTTATTTTTTAACCTGGCAACAATGTCGGACAACTGTCCCGAAATTTGTGTAGAAATCGCATCTCGCTCGGAACGACTGGATAATTTATTTACTTTTTCTAATATTAGTTTCTTGTGCTTCTCAAACGTAGATTCAAATAGATTCATATATATTTATAGTTGTATCATTATAAATATATGTAAAAAACAAAAAACCCACCGAAAGGTGGGTTTTTTACAACCATTTCTTTACTTCAATATCATTTTTATATCCACCTTTTTTGGCAGCAGCTTTGATTTCTTTCAACTCCGCTCCTTTGATTTCTTCTGCCATTACATTGATTGGATGCATATCATATATTTTATTATCATCTGTGAGATAATAATTTTTATCAATACACTCAAGTCGTACAGTTTTGTTGTCTGTGAAAAATACAGCGTCGTTGATTTTCATTGTAATTCTTTTACTTCGCCACTCAATTTTATTGGAGATTCTACTGGG
>CAIKLP010000052.1 GCA_903828245.1 uncultured bacterium
AATCAAAGAAAATAATATTCATTTTTTAGTAGATGTAAACGAAGGACAGAAGTCGGGTTACTTTTTAGATCAAAGAGAAAATCGTGCATACTTAGCCAATTTTGCAAAAGGTAAAAATGTATTGGATTGTTTTTCTTATTCGGGCGGTTTTAGTTTATACGCTAAAAATGCCGGTGCAAAAGTGGTAACATCTGTAGATTCTTCTGCCGCTGCTATTGCAAGTGTTCAAGAGAATTACCAGGCTAACCAAATTCCATTTGCCGAAGAAAATTTAATCGTGGCCGATGTTTTTCAATATTTAAGAGAGGCCAATTCGGCAAATAAGCATTGGGATATGATCATATTAGATCCACCCAAATTGGCGCCTTCCAGAAAGTCCTTGCCTCGTGCCGAGCGCGCCTATAAAGATTTAAACATGCAAGCGCTAAAATTGATGAAAGAAGGCGATTTATTGGCTACTTTTTCTTGTTCTGCAAGCGTTACACTCGAACATTTTAAGCAAATTTTGGCTTGGGCGGCAGTAGATGCGGGTAAAGAATTACAGTTTATACACGAATTTGGTCAGCCAATCGACCATCCTGTAAGAAGTGCATTTCCTGAGTCTTATTACTTAAAAGGGCTATTATGTAGGGTAATTAGCGCCTAAAAGGCCTAATTCAAGCTATTTTATCAAAGTAAATTTTTTTTAAAGTACTAATTGTGTTATATTTGCAGTGCAAAACAGTGATAAAGAGGGGACATAACAGGTCTCCTCTTTTGTTTTATAAATATATTGAAGGTGAAATTAGCAGAACAACTTAAGGTTTATATTGATGAGGCCATTGCCGACACCAATCTTTTTATTGTAGAAATAAAAGGAATTACCGTAAAAAGGGCCATGATATTGTTAGATGGAGATGAGGGTGTAAAAATCGAAGATTGTGCAAGAGTGAGTAGACACATCAATCAAAGAATGGAAGAAGATGGTTTGTCTGAAGCATTAATCTCTTTAGAAGTTTCTTCTCCAGGCGTAGATTTTCCATTAAAATTTGAACGTCAATATCCGCAACATGTGGGCAGAACATTGGCCATTAAATTACTTGATGGTAAAGAGTTAGAAGGAAAATTAATTAGTATCGATGCAGCAGTTATTGCAGTCGAAGAAAAAATAAAAGAAAAAGGAAAGAAAGTAAGTTTAAATAATATTAGCCTTGCCCTTTCAGAAATAGCAGAAGCAAAAATTAAAGTAACATTTTAAAAAGAAATAAATTTAAGCAATATGAATAATATCAATCTGATTGATTCCTTTCAAGAGTTTAAGGAATTCAAAAATATTGACAGGCCAACAATGATGAGTGTGTTGGAAGAAGTTTTCAGAAGTATGTTGCGTAAAAAATACGGAACCGACGAAAACTGTGATATCATTGTTAACACAGACAATGGTGACTTGGAAATCTGGAGATCTAGAAGAGTAATGGAAGATGGCTTTTCGGAAGATGATGCCCTTGAAGTTGAAATTGCAGAAGCAAAATTAATTGATGCAGACTTAGCCGTTGGCGATGATGCGATTGAATTAGTAACCTTAGAGAGTTTTGGTAGAAGAGCAATTTTAGCGGCGCGTCAAACATTGGTTTCTAAAATTTTAGAATTAGAGAAAGACGAAATCTTCAAAAAATATAAAGATAGAATTGGTGAAATTGTAACTGGAGAAGTTTACCAAGTTTGGAAAAAAGAAATGTTGATCATGGATGATGATGGTAATGAGTTAATCTTACCAAAAACAGAACAGATTCCTGCCGATTTCTTTAAGAAAGGCGAAACGGTTAAAGCTTCTGTTTTAAAAGTAGAAATGCTGAATAACAATCCAAGAATTATTATTTCTAGAACTTCACCTGCATTCTTAGAACGTTTGTTTGAACAAGAGGTGCCGGAGGTATTCGATGGATTAATTACCATTAAAAATATTGTACGCGAACCAGGCGAACGCGCAAAGGTTGCCGTTGAATCATACGATGACCGTATCGATCCAGTGGGTGCTTGTGTGGGTATGAAAGGTTCAAGAATTCATGGTATTGTACGTGAATTGAAAAACGAGAATATCGATGTGATTAACTATACCAATAATTTATCATTATATATTCAAAGAGCCTTAAGCCCTGCAAAAATTACCAGCATCAAGTTAGACGATGAAACTAAAAGAGCATCTGTGTTTTTAAAACCAGATCAAGTTTCTTTAGCCATTGGTAAAGGTGGATACAATATTAAATTAGCCGGTAAATTAACGGGTTACGAAATTGATGTATACCGCGAAAACGATGTAGACGAAGAGGATGTAGACTTAGATGAATTCTCGGATGAAATTGAAAGCTGGATCATCGATGAATTAAAATCGATTGGTTGTGATACTGCAAAGAGTGTGCTCGCTTTATCTGTTGAAGACATGGTTAAGCGTACAGATTTAGAAGAGGAAACAATCCTAGAAGTAATTAATATTTTAAAATCAGAATTCGAATAATAAATACAATGTAAAACACATTGATTTAAACATAAATAAAAAGCATAAACTGCATAATTTTCAATAGATGTCTGAAGACAAAAAAATAAATTTATTAAAAGCTGCCAAGGAATTTAACTTGAGTATTGGAACTATTGTTGACCATTTCAAAGCAAAAGGAATGGATATCGACAATAAGCCAAATACAAAGTTAACGGAAGAGCAGTATTCGATTCTGACAAAAGAATTTCAAGGCGATAAATCGATTAAAGAGGAAGCCAAAAGTATTGCTATTGGAAAAATCCGAAAAGATGAAATGCCTGAGCCCGTTGCTACTCCTGTAGTAAGCAAAAAAGTGGCAGAGCCAGAAATCGAAAAGGAAATTTTAATTAAAAATGTTACATCTAGTCCCCCAAAAGCACCTAAACCAGCAGTTGTTGCGCCTATCACCGAAACAGTAGTTGTTCCCGAAACTAAATCAGAAGCATCTAGTGTTAAGATTATAGGTAAAATAGATTTAGCAAAAGTAAATTCAAAAACACGTCCAGATAAAAAGACAAAAGAAGAAAAGGAAGAAGAAAAAGCGGAACGTGAAATTGAAAAAGTAAAAGCAACTAAAAAAGCAGCTGAGCCAAAAGCAGAAAAAAAACCAGCGGAGCAAGCGCCCGTAGAAGCACCTGTTGCTATTGCAACTCCTGCAAAATCTCCTGCTAAAAAAGAACCGAAAGAAGAACCAGCAAAAAAAATTGAACCTATAGTTACTCCAACACCCGATGCTGAAGTAGATTTAGAAGTGATTCGTGCAAAAGCACAAAAATTATCGGGACCTAATATTATTGGTTCAATAGATCTTTCGCAGTTTGCTGCAAAGAAAAAAGCAGCTCCGGTTGCAAGTTCTTCAGGAAATTCTGCTGCAGATCAAGCGAAGAAAAAAAGAAAAAGAAAAGAGCATCCTCAAGCAGGAACGCCTAATGCAAATACAAATACTAGCGCAGGCGGACGCCCTCCAGGAACTTTCCATAGAGCAGGCGATCCGAAACCAGCTAATAGCGGAGCCAATAGAAGAAATGCTCCTTTTGTAAGAAATAATCCTTCTGGTCCAAAAGCGGAGCCTACCGAAAAAGAAATACAAGATCAAATTAAAGCAACCCTTGCAAGATTAAGTGGAGCAGGTAAGTCGAGTAAATTTGCACAACGTACCAAAATGCGTCGTAACAAAAGAGACGACAACGCAGCAAATGCCGAAGCTGCTGCATTAGAGCAAGAGTTACAATCAAAAATATTAAAAGTTACCGAGTTTGTTACGGCAAATGAGTTAGCTAAAATGATGGATGTGCCGGTTACACAAGTTATTTCTACTTGTATGAGTTTGGGCATGTTCGTTTCTATTAACCAAAGGTTAGATGCAGAAACATTAACCATTGTTGCAGACGAGTTTGGTTTTGAAGTGCAATTTATCAGTGCATCAGACGAACAAGAAACCGTTGCAGTTGTAGAAGATAAACCAGAAGATTTAATTCCACGCGCACCAATTGTTACGGTAATGGGTCACGTCGATCATGGTAAAACATCTTTACTCGATTTTGTGCGTAAAGCAAATGTAATTGCAGGTGAAGCCGGCGGAATTACACAACATATTGGCGCTTACGAAGTACAATTAGAAAGTGGTAAAAAAATTACCTTCTTAGATACACCAGGTCACGAAGCCTTTACAGCTATGCGTGCTAGGGGTGCATCGGTTACCGATATTGTAATTATTGTAATTGCAGCAGACGATAGCGTGATGCCACAAACCAAAGAAGCGATTAACCATGCACAAGCAGCGGGCGTTCCAATTATTTTTGCATTAAATAAAATTGATAAACCAGGAGCTAATCCAGATAGAGTGCGTGAGCAACTTTCTGCGATGAATATTTTAGTAGAAGAATGGGGCGGTAAATACCAATGTCAAGAAATTTCTGCAAAGCAAGGTTTGAACGTAGATGTATTGTTAGAAAAAGTAATGTTAGAAGCGGAATTGCTAGATTTAAAAGCAAATCCAAACAAGCATGCGGTAGGAACGGTAATAGAAGCAGCCTTAGATAAAGGTAGAGGAATTGTAACTACTATCTTAGTACAATCTGGAACTTTAAAAGTTGGAGATCCAATTTTAGCAGGTTGTTACAGCGGTAAAGTAAAAGCTTTATTCAATGAGCGTGGCAATAAAGTAGAATCTGTTGGTCCTTCACAACCTATACAGGTATTAGGTATGAACGGTGCGCCACAAGCAGGTGATAAGTTCAACTCAATGGATTCCGAAGTAGAAGCAAGAGAAATTGCAAACAAGCGTTTACAATTACAACGCGAACAAGGAATTCGTACACAGAAACATATTACTTTAGATGAGATTGGTCGTCGTTTAGCGATCGGTAACTTTAAAGAATTAAATATTATTGTGAAAGGTGATGTGGATGGTTCAATCGAAGCATTATCAGATTCATTATTGAAATTATCTACACAAGAAATTCAAATCAATATTATTCATAAATCAGTAGGTCAAATTTCTGAATCAGATGTATTATTAGCATCTGCATCGGATGCGATAATTATTGGTTTCCAAGTTCGTCCTTCGCTCAATGCTAGAAAATTAGCAGAACAAGAACAAATTGATATTCGTATGTATTCAATTATTTACGATGCCATCAACGAAATCAAATCGGCAATGGAAGGCATGTTGGCACCACAATTCGAAGAAAAAATTGTGGCCAATGTAGAAATTAGAGAGACCTTTAAAATCTCGAAAGTGGGTACGATTGCAGGTTGTATGGTATTAGACGGTAAAATTAATCGAAACAGTAAAATTCGCATCATTAGAGATGGCGTAGTTTTACATACCGGTGAATTAGCTTCTTTAAAACGTTTCAAAGACGATGTGAAAGAAGTAGCAACTAATTATGAATGTGGTTTAAATATTCAAAATTATAATGAAATCGAAGTAGGAGATATTGTAGAGGCATTTGAGCAAGTAGAAATCAAACGTAAATTATAATTATCAAAGGATACACGAAAAGCGCTGATTTATCAGCGCTTTTTTTTATTTTAGTATATGCTTAATCAATTTTCCTTTTCAAAAGCACATATCGTTTTAATCTGCGGAATTATTGTGGGCGTTTTTTCTTATGCAGCCATTAATAGTATTTGCACAGGTTTATTGGTGGTTAATTGGATTGCAGCAGGAAATTTAAAACAAAAACTTAATACGCTTCGAACTTCTAAAATATTTTGGGTGCTCATTAGCTTATTCTTATTGCATTTGCTAGGCCTTTTATATACTAGCAATTTTGAATACGCACTCAAAGACTTAAAAATAAAATTACCTATATTCTTTTTACCCATTGTTTTTATTACTTCGCCATCGCTTACTATTACTGAATTTCGAAGTATATTAAAGGTGCTATTGATTACGGCTTTACTTTCTTCGATTTACGGAATGTATTATTATCTCCGTTATTTCCAAGTGACCTTTTTTGAATTGAGAGAAATGTCTCGTTTTATCTCTCATATTCGTTTGAGCTTATTGAATATCATTGCAGCCTTTGCAGCTTTTTATTTATTGGCCAAAAATAACTGGAGAAAACTTTCTTTGACTAATCTGTTTTATTTAATGGCAGGTATTTGGTTGTTTATTTTCAATGGCATTATGGGCGCTAGAATGGGTTTGGTGGTGTTTTTTATATTGCTCTTATTAGGCTCTATTTTTCTTGTCATTCGTCATAAGAAAATTTGGTTAGCTGCTGTTTTATTGGGTTTGATGATTGCTTTACCAATTCTTTCCTATCTAACTTTGCCGAGTATAAAAATGCGTACGCATGAAGTGGTTTATGAATTACAATCTTATCAATTAAATCAAGATCCAAACGGAAAATCAATTGCACAAAGATTTGTATACTGGAATATTGCATGGGATATTTTTAAAACCGCTCCGGTTATGGGTATCGGCACAGGAGATGTAGCCGATGCATTCAACAGTTATTATCTTGCGAATCCTAATTTACTGCAGCAGCAATATCAACACCGCGCACATAATCAATGGCTCACCATGCTGCTTACTTTCGGCATTCTTGGATTAATATTATTTATGCTAGTGGTTTTTTATCCATTATTTTATAAGCGTAAATACTTAGATTATTTTTATATCGTATTCTTTATTGCATTTGCACTTTCGCTGCTTACCGAAGATACGCTCGAAACGCAAGCTGGCGTAACCTTTTATGCTTTGTTTAATTGCTTGTTTTTGTTTGCAAAACC
>CAIKLP010000053.1 GCA_903828245.1 uncultured bacterium
ATTGATTTGGTGATTGTTGATTTATATCCATTCGAAGAAACAGTGGCTTCTGGCGCATCTTCAGAAGAAATTATCGAAAAAATTGATATTGGTGGCATTTCTTTAATTAGAGCCGCTGCAAAAAACCACCAAGATGTAATTATAGTGGCTAGCAGAAACGAATACAGCATGTTAGCGGCTGTTTTAACTGAAAATGAAGGTGGCAGCAGCCTTGCCAATCGAAGAGCATTTGCCAAAAGAGCCTTTAATATTAGCTCCCATTACGACGCTGCTATTTTTAATTATTTTAACCAAGACGAACCACTCTCCGTTTTTAAACAAAGTATCCAACAATCAAGCGTTTTAAGATACGGTGAAAACCCTCATCAAAACGGGGTATTTTATGGAGATTTAAACCAAATGTTCGACAAATTAAATGGCAAAGAATTGTCTTATAATAATTTAGTAGATGTAGACGCCGCAGTTGAATTGATCAAAGAGTTTACAGAGCCTACCTTTGCTATTTTAAAACATACCAATGCCTGTGGCATTGCAAGTCGTGCTTCATTAGCCGAAGCCTGGACTATCGCTTTAGCATGTGACCCCGTTTCTGCGTTTGGCGGTGTGTTAATTTGCAATAGAAATATTGACCTAGCAACAGCCACTTTAATTCAGCCTTTATTCTTTGAAGTGTTGATTGCACCTAGCTTTGACGCAGATGCGCTAAACCTTTTAACAGAGAAAAAGAACCGCATTTTATTACAGCAAAAAGCAGTCGAATTACCTAAAAAACAATTCAAAACTTTATTGAATGGGGTAATAGAACAAGACAAAGATTTGTCGATAGAATCTGTCGAACAAATGAAACCAGCAAGCAGCAAACTCGCTACAGCAGCGGAGTTAAAGGATTTAGTATTTGCTGGCAAATTAGTAAAACACACAAAATCAAATACAATAGTGATTGTTAAAAACGCGCAATTATTGGCAAGTGGTGTAGGACAAACTTCTAGGGTTGATGCTTTAAATCAAGCCATCTTAAAAGCGCAAACTTTTGGTTTCGATTTAAATGGTTCGGTGATGGCTTCTGATGCTTTTTTCCCATTCCCAGATTGTGTGGAAATTGCTCACAATGCAGGCATAACAGCTGTTCTACAGCCTGGTGGATCAATCAAAGACCAAGCCTCTATTGATTATTGCAATACACATGGATTAGCTATGGTGATGACAGGCGTTAGGCATTTCAAGCATTAATAAATATTTGTATTTTTATATCAATCATAATATTCATATTTTTATGTAATTTACACAGCTAGAACGCTGTAAAAACTTTTATACAATGGGATTATTTAATTTTTTCACGCAAGAAATTGCCATAGATTTAGGAACTGCCAATACACTAATTATTCATAACGATAAAGTAGTAGTAGACGAACCTTCTATTGTTGCCATCGACAGAAAAACCAATAAGGTAATTGCGGTGGGTAAACAAGCCATGCAAATGGATGGAAAATCTCATGATGGTATCAAAACCATTCGTCCATTAAAAGATGGCGTTATTGCAGATTTTGATGCGGCAGAACACATGATTCGTGGGATGATTAAAATGATCAATACCGGTAAAGGTTGGTTTTTGCCAAGTTTAAAAATGGTTATCTGTATTCCTTCCGGAATTACTGAAGTAGAAAAAAGAGCAGTTCGTGACTCGGCAGAAATTGCTGGTGCAAAAGAAGTTTATATGATTCACGAACCAATGGCAGCTGCTATTGGAATTGGTATCGATGTAGAAGAACCAATGGGAAATATGATTATTGACATTGGAGGTGGTACTACAGAAATTGCAGTCATTGCTTTATCAGGAATTGTTTGCGACCAATCTATTCGAGTGGCTGGAGATAATTTTGATAGTGACATTGTAAATTACATGCGCCGTCAACATAATATTTTAATTGGCGATAGAACTGCAGAAAAAATTAAATTAGAAGTAGGCGCTGCATTACCCGAATTGACTGATCCTCCTGCAGATTTTGCCGTGCAAGGAAGAGATTTGATGACGGGTATTCCTAAACAAATTAAAGTTTCTTATACAGAAATTGCCCATTGCTTAGACAAATCAATTTCTAAAATTGAAGAAGCTATTTTAAAGGCTTTAGAAATTACCCCTCCAGAACTTTCTGCTGATATTTACCAAACCGGAATTTATTTAACGGGTGGTGGTGCATTATTACGCGGCTTGGATAAGCGAATTTCTGCTAAGACAAAATTACCTGTTCATATTGCGGAAGACCCTTTAAGAGCAGTTGTAAGAGGCACCGGTATTGCATTGAAAAACATCGGGAATTTTAAATTCTTAATGACCTAATTTTTAAAGAAAGCAATATAAAACTCCCCGAATGCGCAACCTAGGAATATTCTTTATTAGATATTATTCTTTCTTTCTTTTTTTATTCTTAGAAGTCATTGCCTTTTCGATGTTATTTAATAGCAATAACTATCAAAGTGCTAGCTTTTTTAATTCTTCCAACAAAATTAGCGGCAAAATATTCAGCATCAGTTCTAATGTAGAATCTTTTATTAACCTTAGTATTGTAAACGATAGTTTATCTATTGAAAATGCGAGGTTAAAAAATCAAGTATTAACGGAACGCTACTCCAATAAGATTAATACGGGTGTATATACAGACACCAGCATGTCCTTTCAACAATACACTTACATTCAAGCAAAAGTTATTAATAATACCATTTTAAAAAGAAATAACTATTTAACTTTAAACAGAGGCCGAATCCATGGTATCAGAAAAAACATGGGTGTGATTTGTGGCGATGGCATTGTAGGTATTGTGAAAGATGTATCTGACCATTATTGTTCTGTTATATCTTTTTTACATAAAGATTCCAGAATTAGCGCACAGCTTAACGCTAGTAAAGACTTTGGTTCTTTAGTATGGGATGGCTTGAATCCTAAAATTGGTAGTTTAAAAGATATCCCTACCCATGTGAAAGTAAAAATTGGAGATTCGATCACCACTACGGGTTTCTCTTCTATTTTTCCAGAAAATGTAATGGTTGGAAAAGTAAATAGTGTGAGTCAAAAAAATGGAGATAACTTTTTTGAGGTCTCTATTAATTTATCAACCAACTTTTCTACTTTAAGATATGTCTACGTAGTTTCAGATATTTTAGCAGAGGAAAAAGTAAAAATTGAAGGAGGACGCATCAATGATTAATCCTATTATCAGCAATACCTTCCGCTTTTTATTCTTAGCCTTGCTACAAGTTGTCGTGCTCAATAATGTAGGCTTATTTAATCTTTTCAATCCTTATTTATACATTCTATTTATTTTATTATTGCCATTCGAAACAGCACCCTTTTTTGTATTGCTGTTTTCATTTTTATTAGGCCTTAGCATAGATACTTTCTCAAGTACAGACGGCATGCACACCATAGCCTGTACCTTTATTGCATTTATTAGACCCATGATTTTTTTAATCATTACCCCAAGGGGCGGCTATGAACACCAAATAACGCCTAACTTAAAAAGTATGGGTGCGCCATGGTTCATTACTTATGCTATCATCATGGTTTTTATTCATCATTTAATTTTATTCAACATTGAAGTTTTTAGATTATCTGAATTTTTAATTACGCTTGCAAGAACAGCATTGAGTTCGCTATTCACTTTAGTGCTGATCATCTTATCTCAATATTTACTTAGTAATTCCAAAAAAAGATAGATGAATATTTTTTTTGAACGAAAATATATTATTCAAGCAATTCTTATATTCACTTGCTTTATACTTATCGTCCGCTTATTTTACATTCAAGTCATTGACGACAGTTATTTTTTATCCGCCAATAATAATGTATTAAGAAAACTAACCGTATATCCTGCGCGTGGTATTATTTACGATAGGCAAGGAAAAATTATTGTTCAAAACGAACCTGTTTACGATTTAATGGTAATTCCAAGACAAGCCAAAAACTTAGACACCATTGGCTTTTGTAAGCTTATTAGTATTGATAAAAACGAATTCATTACTCGAATAAATAAAGCAAGAAAATTTTCGCCCTATAAAGCATCTATTTTTGCAAAGCAATTATCTGCACGCGCTTTCGCTTCCATTCAAGAAAGACTTTTTGATTACCCAGGTTTTTTTGTGCAAAATAGAACCGTAAGAAGATACCCCGATTCGGTGGCCGCACAAGTTCTTGGTTATATTGGAGAAGTAGACGAAAACAGAATTAAGAAAACAAATAATTACTACCAAATAGGCGACTACATTGGCATTTCGGGTATTGAGAAATCTTACGAAACTATATTGCGCGGTCAAAGAGGCACTAAAATTATTATGGTAGATGCCCTAAACCGAGACCAAGGAAGTTACGAACAAGGCAAATACGACACCACTGCCATTGCCGGAGAAAAATTAATTTCCTCGCTCGATTTACGTATTCAAAAGTTGGCCGAAAAACTGATGCGAAATAAAAAAGGAAGCGTGGTTGCCATCGAACCTAGCACAGGCGAAATTTTATGTTTTGTGAGTAGCCCAACTTATGATCCTAATTTATTAGTTGGTCCCGAAAGAGGAAATAATTATATCAAACTTTTAAAGGCACCCGAAAAACCATTATTTATTAGGCCAATTATGGCACAGTATCCGCCAGGCTCTATTTTTAAAGCGGTACAAGCGCTTATCGGTCAACAAGAGAAAGTGATTACACCAGAAAGTAGATTCCCTTGTAATGGAGGTTATTCCATTGGAAACAGAATAGTTAAATGCGAGCATAACCACTCACCGCTTAACTTAAACGAATCGATTGCACAATCTTGTAACTCTTACTATTGTTGGTTATTTAAAAAATTGATAGACCATGGTAATTATGGCTCGGTCGAAAAAAACTATTTGGTATGGCGTGATTATATTTTACAATTTGGCATTGGTAAAAAACTAGACATCGATTTGCCCAATGAATTGGGTGGATTGCTTCCGACTGTTTCCTTTTATGATAAATATTATAGCTCAGGTCACTGGAAATCTTCGACCATTATTTCTTTAGCCATTGGTCAAGGAGAGCTTGGCGTAACCCCTTTACAAATGGCAAACACCATGGCCATTATTGCCAATCGGGGATTTTATTATAGTCCGCATTTGATCAAAGCCATTGGAAAAAATCAAGTAAAGAAAGAAACGTATACCACCAAACATTTAGTTAAAATTGATAGCTCTTATTTTAATGTGGTGATAGATGGCATGCAACAAGTAGTGGACCATGGTACGGCTACTTATGCAAAAATTGCAGACATACCTATGTGCGGAAAAACTGGAACAGCGCAGAATTCGCATGGTAAATCACATTCTGTTTTTGTGGCCTTTGCCCCTCGAAACAATCCTAAAATAGCCATAGCGGTTATTGTAGAAAATTCGGGCTATGGTGCCACATGGGCAGCGCCTATTGCTAGTTTATTAGTTGAAAAATACATCAAAGACAGCATCTCTAGACCTGCCTATTATATTGATCGATTATTAAATGCAGATTTAATTCATCCAACGTTTACCGAAACTAAAGAAGGCCATTAACATGAGTAATTTAGGACAAAATAAATTTTGGAAAAGCATAGACATGCCAATCATATTGTTATATGTCACTTTAGTATTGATTGGTTGGCTCAATATATATGCAGCAGTTTTCGACGAATCTCATGCCAGTATTTTTGATTTAGAAAAAAATTACGGCAAACAATTACTATGGATTGTAACTGCTTTGTTTATTGGGCTAATGGTTTTGCTAATTGATAGTAAATTCTTTTCTGTTTTTTCTTTTGGTATTTACGGTATCACCTTACTGATGTTAGTTGCCGTATTATTTTTCGGAAAATATGTAAATGGTTCGAGGTCTTGGTTTGAAATAGGCAGCTTTCGATTGCAACCTGCAGAATTTGCAAAATTTGCAACTGCATTGGTCGTCGCCAAGTACTTAAGCTCGGGCGTTAAAATGGAAAGATTTAGCACCAAACTTAGCGTGCTCGGCTTAATAGGATTACCCATGGGCTTGATTTTATTACAAGGAGATGTGGGCTCTGCCTTAACCTATGTTGCCTTTATTTTAGTGCTTTACAGAGAAGGGCTTTCGGGAATGGTATTGGTGATTGGTTTGTTAATTGGTATTGCATTTGTATTGAGTTTATTATTTGCAAAAGCGGCCATACTTATTTCCATTGCTGTAATAACCGCCATTTTATTATATAATTTTAGAAGAAAGAAAAAAATTATTCCGGTAATAATAGCCGGTGCTGCACTGGTTGCGACCATGGTTGTTGGTTTTAGTTATGTTTTTAACAATGTAATGAAACAACACCATAGAGATCGAATCAATAATTTAGTTGGTAAAGAAATTGACATTAAAGGAGCAGGGTATAATGTGAATCAAAGTAAAATAGCCATTGGTTCTG
Organism: uncultured bacterium; assembly: GCA_903828245.1. GTDB lineage: Bacteria > Bacteroidota > Bacteroidia > Sphingobacteriales > Sphingobacteriaceae > CAIKLP01. The sequence continues at coordinate 6,429 of CAIKLP010000053.1, forward strand.
GCAGATTAATTGGCAAAGGATTTTTAAATGGCACCCAAACAAAATATGATTTTGTACCCGAACAAAGTACCGACTTTATATTTTGTACCATTGGAGAAGAATATGGATTTGTGGGTAGTGTTATTTTAATTGGATTGTTTTTAGCCTTACTGCTTCGAATTGTATTTATATCCGAAAGACAACGCTCTTCGCTGAGCAGAGTATATGGTTACGGAGTTGCAAGCATTTTATTTTTGCATCTCTTTGTCAACATCGGTATGACCATCGGTTTGGTGCCGGTAATTGGCATACCCCTACCCTTTATAAGCTATGGTGGCTCTTCGTTATGGAGCTTTACCATCCTATTATTTATCTTAATTAAACTCGACGCGAATCGCCAAAATATCGTTAAGTAATTATACCACTAAATTGATGATTTTCCCTTTTACAAAAATGACTTTTTTAGGCGTTTTGCCTTCTAAATATTTTTGCACCTCTGCGTTGGCTAAGACTAAATCTGTGACCGATTGCTGATCTAATTGCAAAGAAATAGCCAAGTTGATTTTTGTTTTTCCATTGATAGAAATGGGATAACTAAATTCATCTTCTACTAAAAATTCGGGATTGTATACAGGAAATTTTGTGGTAGATAAACTTCCAGCGGTATTGCCTAATAAAGTCCACAATTCTTCCGAAATATGCGGTGCATAAGGCGAAAGTAATACGACTAAATCTTGCAAAACACTTTTGCTATTGCATTTTAAATCTTGTAATTCATTAACACAAATCATAAAACTACTCACCGAAGTATTGAAAGAAAATCTTTCGATATCTTCTTGTACTTTTTTAATTAATTTATGTAAAGCTTTATTTTCTTGTTTAGTTGCAGGTGTGTCTGCAACTTGAAAATCAAATTGATCATTATGATATAATTTCCAAAACTTTCTTAAAAACTTGTGGACACCCTCAATTCCATTAGTGTTCCAAGGCTTACTTTGCTCCAATGGCCCCAAAAACATTTCATACATTCGGAGCGTATCTGCACCATATCGCTGAATAATATCGTCGGGGTTCACCACATTGTATTTCGATTTTGACATTTTTTCTACTTCAAAACCACAATGGTATTTACCTGCACTTAAAATAAATTCGGCATTGGCAAATTCTGGAAAGGATGCTTTAAATTTTGGAATATTCAGTATATCATTTTCTACACAATTCACGTCAGCATGCAATGCCGTAGTTTGGTATTGCTCTTTTAAATCATAAGATACATACTGATTGGTTCCATTCACACGATAAACAAAATTGGAACGCCCTTGTATCATACCTTGGTTAATGAGCTTTTTAAATGGCTCATCAAATGTCAAATAACCTAAGTCAAATAAAAACTTGCAGAAAAAACGCGCATAAAGTAAATGGCCAGTTGCATGTTCCGAACCGCCAATATATAAATCTACTTGATTCCAATATTTTAAAGCAGCAGGATCGGCAAATAACTGTTCGTTTTGCGAATCCATATAACGAAGGTAATACCAAGAAGAACCTGCCCAACCAGGCATGGTAGTTGTTTCGTAGGCAAAATCGTTTTTATATTTCCAATTTTGCGCTCTTGCAAGCGGTGGTTCACCATCTTCTGTTGGAATAAATTTATCAACCGTTGGAAGAGTTAAAGGCAAATCTTTTTGTTCGACTAAGTAAGGAATCTCTTCTTGATAATATACTGGAATGGGTTCGCCCCAATAACGCTGACGTCCAAAAATGGCATCTCTTAATCGGAAATTTATTTTTCCTTTTCCAATATTTGCCGCTTCAATGGCTGCTATTGCTTTTTTAACTGCTTCTTTAACAGTTAAGCCATTTAAAAAATCAGAATTTAATAATAGCCCTTCTTTCGCATCGTAAGAGGCGATACTAATATCTCCACCTGCTACCACTTCAATGATATTTAAATTGAAATGTTTTGCAAAAGCATAATCTCTTGCATCATGCGCAGGAACAGCCATGACAGCGCCTGTACCATAACTAGCTAAAACATAATCTCCAATCCAAACTGGTATTTGCACATCTAAAAATGGATGTTGCACATAAGCTCCTGTAAATTGTCCACTAATGGTTTTCACATCACTCATGCGGTCGCGTTCAGATTTAATTGCTGCCGATTTTTGATAAGCCGCAACTGCATCTTTATAATCTGCTTTTGTAATTTGATTAACCAATTCGTGTTCTGGCGCCAACACTAAAAATGTTGCACCAAAAATAGTATCGGGACGGGTACTAAAAACTTCAATTTTTTCGGCATGATCTATTAAACTAAATTGAATGGCCGCACCTTCGCTTTTCCCAATCCAATTTCTTTGCATTTCTTTAATAGGATCGGTCCAATCTAAGTCGTTTAAACTAGCTAATAATCGATCGGCATAAGCCGCAATCCTTAGCGACCATTGCTTCATCAGCTTTTGTTCTACCGGATGACCACCTCTTTCAGAATAACCATCTTTGACTTCATCATTTGCCAACACGGTTCCTAATTCAGGACACCAGTTTACCCAGCTGTCGGCCAAATAAGCAATTCTATAATTTAATAATATTTTTTGCTGTTCTTTTGCTGGTAATTCGTTCCATTGTAAAGCAGTAAATTCGGGTGTTTCGGCGCATGCCGCTTGTACACTTGCATTTCCGTATTGCGAAAATAAGGCAATTAAATTTTCGATGGGTTCTGCTTTTTGAATGGCCGTATTATACCATGAATTAAATAATTGCTGAAAAATCCATTGGGTCCAACGGTAATAACTTGGGTCGCTGGTTTTGATTTCGCGCGACCAATCAAAAGAAAATCCAATTCTATCTAATTGTTCTCTATAACGATTAATATTATTGGTGGTGGTAATGGCTGGGTGTTGTCCAGTTTGAATCGCATATTGTTCCGCAGGTAAACCAAATGAATCGTATCCCATAGGATGCAAAACATTAAATCCTGTTAATCTTTTATACCTCGCAAAAATATCTGATGCAATATAACCTAGCGGATGCCCCACATGTAAGCCGGCACCTGATGGGTAGGGAAACATATCCAAAACATAATATTTGGGCTTATTGGAGCTGTTTTCGGCCATAAAAGTGCCATTTTGAGCCCAAAACTGCTGCCATTTCCCTTCAATTTCGCTAAACTTATAATCCATATTGCAAATATATAGGGCGAATTTATTAAAATTGGAGCAGATTTTCAGTTTTTAAACATTCCCTGTTTTAATCAAGATTTTTTATCTTCGCAAACAAAGGAACAACTATGTCAAATACCAATTCAGTAAAACCCAAGAAAACACTTAAAACATTTTATATATCAACCATTTTCAGCATATCGTTGGTTTTGGTGATGGTGGGCTTACTTGGGCTGATTGTATTACACGGAAAAAATCTTTCCAACTTTGTCAAAGAAAATATTGTGTTAAATGTGGTGATCAAAGAAAACGCAGGGGATAACGAAATTTTTACGCTTCAAAGTAATCTAGAAAAAAACGAAAGCATTAAATCAACACAATTTATTAGTAAAGAATCTGCAGCCAAAAACCTATCCAACGATTTAGGAGAAGATTTTGTTAAATTTTTAGGATACAATCCGCTGTCGGCTTCTATCGATGTTTATTTAAAAGCAGAATTTGCCAACAAAGAAAGAATACAAAAGCTAGTGACTAAGCTTAAGAAAAAAGAAATTGTGAAAGATGTGATTTACCAAGAATCTTTAATTGATATGGTAAACGAAAACTTAAAATCGATTAGCTTAGTGATCATTGCATTTGGTTTTACATTGCTTTTAATCGCCATTGCATTAATCAACAATACGATCAGATTGGCCATGTATTCTCAACGATTCATCATTAGAAGTATGCAATTAGTAGGCGCCACCAAAGGCTTTATTCGTAAGCCTTACATCGTTTCTGGAATGATACATGGCTTACTGGGCGGCATTGTTGCCATACTTTTACTACTGAGTACTTTATACATTGCTAAAACAGAAATGCCAGAATTAGCCATGTTGCAAAACTATGTAGAATTCGGATTTTTATTTGCTGCTATTATTTTAATGGGCATCATCATTTCTATCTTTAGTACTTATTTTGCAGTCAATAAATATTTAAATCAACACATAGACGATCTTTATAAAAAATAATCATGACAAAGAAAACAACAACTCAAAATAGCGAAAAAAATACAGATTTCGTTTTTGGAAAAGCAAACTATCAATACCTTATTGCAGGTGTAATTATATTATTTCTTGGGTTTATGTTGATGAGTGGTACCGAAAATATTTTAGATTTCAGAAAAATTACCCTTGCACCCATTGTTGTATTATTAGGCATCATCACCGTAATTATTGGCATTCTAAAAAAAGCTAAATAAGGCTAATGACTTACATTGAAGCCATTATTATTGCAATCGTAGAAGGTTTAACAGAGTTTTTGCCGGTATCTTCTACTGGCCATATGATTATTACGACATCCATAATGGGCATTAGTAGCGATCATTTTACTAAACTTTTTACCATTGCCATTCAATTTGGAACTATATTATCGGTTGTGGTATTATACTGGAAACGATTTTTTCAAAGCCTAGATTTTTATTTTAAATTAATTGCTGGATTTATTCCTGCTGCCGTTTTCGGATTATTATTTTCCGACGCCATAGATGCATTGTTAGAGAATACTTTTGTTGTTGCGCTTATGCTGATGATTGGCGGTGTGGTATTTATTTTACTTGACAAATGGTTCGAAGCCAGTAATCATCGTGACGAACAAGAAATAAAATATCCAAGTGCTTTTAAAATTGGTTTATTTCAATGTATCGCTATGATACCTGGTGTGTCTAGGTCTGCGGCTACCATTATTGGCGGACTAACCCAAAAATTATCCAAAAAACAAGCCGCCGAATTTTCTTTTTTCTTAGCAGTGCCCACCATGTTTGCAGCAACCTGCAAAAAAAGTTATGACTATTATAAATTAGGCATTACTTTAAATGCACACGATATTAATTTATTGATTATCGGAAATGTAGTTGGTTTTGTAGTGGCGCTTTTTGCTATCAAAACATTTATTCATTATTTAAGCAATAACGGTTTTAAAATTTTTGGCTATTACCGAATTGCTATTGGCGCTAGCATATTAATATTATATGCTTTAGGCATAAAGATTTCAATTAGCTAAAAGATGAGCAAGGCATTCGATTTTGTGAAAGGGGAATTATTATTAATAGATAAGCCATTAACATGGACTTCTTTTGATGTGGTTGGTAAAATCAGAAATTCTTTACGAATTAAAAAAATAAAGGTGGGCCATGCCGGCACGCTAGATCCATTGGCCACTGGCCTGTTAATTGTGTGCACCGGAAAACTGACCAAAGAAGTAGACCTGCACATGGCCGAAGAAAAAGAATATACCGGAACTTTTACCTTAGGCGCCACCACGCCATCTTACGATTTAGAAACAGCCATCGATCAAACTTTTGAAACTAAACACATTACCGAATCGCTCCTACACGAAACCTGTCAACAATTTATTGGAGAAATTGCACAAGTTTCGCCCTCCTATTCTGCTTTAAGAATAGACGGGGAACGCGCATACCATAAAGCTCGCCGTGGCGAAACGGTAAATATTAAATCTAGGAATATCACCATCAGCGAATTCGAGATTACGAATATACGCTTACCCGAAATTGATTTTAGGGTTGTTTGTAGCAAAGGAACTTATATTAGATCATTAGCAAACGATTATGGCAAAGCCTTGAATAGTGGCGCGCATTTGTCGGCATTAAGAAGAACAAGAAGCGGTGCCTTTAACATTGCCGATGCTTGGAATTTAACCACTTTAATAGACGAGATTTCGGTACAAAGAATTAATTGGACTGCAAAAGAAACAATAAGTATCGATGAAAGTTTATAAGCACCTTTCGGAGTTTAAGCCCATTAAGAATGCTGTGGTAACAACAGGCACTTTTGATGGCGTACATATTGGTCATCAAAAAATTATTAATCGCGTAAAAGAAATTGCTCATCAAATTGCTGGAGAAAGCGTCATCATTACCTTTCATCCACATCCAAGATTGGTATTATTTCCAGAGGATAACCATTTAAAAATCCTCAATACGCTTCCAGAAAAAATAAAATTACTGGAAGCATCCGGAATAAATCATTTAATCATCATACCATTTACCAAAGAGTTTTCGAGATTGAGTTCGGTTGATTTTATTCAACAAATATTAGTAGATCAAATTGGTACTAAAAAATTAGTGATTGGATACGACCATCATTTTGGTAAAAATAGAGAAGGTAGTTTCGAGCATTTAAAACACTATGGACCGTCTTATGGTTTCGAAGTGGAAGAAATTCCTAAACAAGATATCAACGATGTTGGCGTGAGTTCTACAAAAATTAGAACAGCTTTGGCACAACACCAAATTGCAATTGCAAATCAATATTTGGGCTATCCATATGCCATTGAAGGAATTGTGGTCAAAGGAGATCAAATAGGCCGCAGTATTGGCTTTCCAACGGCCAATATACAAATACAAGAAAGCCATAAATTGATTCCAGCCGATGGCATTTATGCGGTTCATATTGAATGGCAATCCCAAACATACAAGGGCATGTTATATATTGGTGATCGGCCAACCGTTCAAGGAAGTAAAAAAGTAATAGAGGTAAATATATTTGATTTCGACCAAGAAATTTACGACGAACAAATACAAGTTAAATTAATTCAATACATCAGAGCTGACCAAAAATTTGATTCGCTTGATGCATTAAAATTGGGTATACAACAAGACGAAATTAATTGCAGAAAAGCATTAAGCTAATTTCTCTAATAAGAAAGGTCCTGTAATCGAGTCTTTACACTGAGCCAAGTCCTCTGGCGTTCCTTCAAAAACTAAATTTCCGCCTTTATCTCCGCCTGCAGGACCAATATCTATGACCCAATCGGCCGATTTAACAACTTCTAAATTATGTTCGATTACAATAATAGAATTCCCTTGCGCGATTAAGGCATCGAAAGATTTTAATAATTTTTTGATATCGTGAAAATGAAGACCCGTAGTTGGTTCGTCAAAAATAAATAAGGTATGGGTTTGCGAATTACCTTTTAATAAAAAAGAAGCTAACTTAATGCGCTGTGCTTCCCCACCCGAGAGCGTATTAGACGATTGGCCTAAATGAACATAACCTAAACCAACTTCTGCTAAAGGAATAATTCTATTTAATATTTTCTTTTCTTCGGCAAAAAATACAATGGCTTCGTCGATGGTTAAATCTAAAATTTCAGAAATATTTTTTTCGAGATAAGTAACTGCCAATACTTCTTGCTTAAATCGTTTTCCATGACACGATTCACAGGTAAGAAATATATCAGCCATGAACTGCATCTCTACTCGCACTTCGCCCTCTCCTTGACACAACTCGCAACGACCCCCATCCACATTAAAAGAAAAATGGGAAGGCTTCATTCCTGCTGCTTTTGCGCTGGCTTGACTTGCAAATAAATTTCGAATTTCATCGTATGCCTTTACATAGGTAACCGGATTCGATCTCGAAGATTTTCCAATTGGATTTTGATCGACCATTTCTATTTGTTGCACTGATTTATAATCTCCTGCTAAGGAATCAAATAAACCTGTTTGATCGACGGTATAACTTCCAATTGCTTTTTGCAAAGCAGGCACTAAAATTCTTTTAACTAAACTTGTTTTGCCAGAACCACTCACGCCCGTTACGGCAGTTAAAGTATGTAATGGAAATTTAACATCAATGTTTTTTAAATTATTTTCTCTTGCCCCTTTGATCATGACAAACTCCGACCATTTCCTTCTTTGTTTAGGCACTTCAATACTTTCGTGCCCACCTAAATATTTTCCAGTCCAGCTTTTTTTGTCTTTAACCAATGCATTGTATTGGCCTTCAAAAATAATTTCGCCCCCATTTCTACCCGCATCAGGACCAATGTCAATAATATAATCGGCCGCTTTCATTACTTCTTCGTCGTGCTCTACCACAATAACCGTATTGCCCGTATCGCGCAAAGATTCCATGACAGAAATTAATTTCTGTGTGTCTTTGGCATGCAGCCCAATACTTGGTTCATCTAAAATATATAAAGAGCCCACCAAACTACTACCCAAAGAAGTGGCTAAATTGATGCGCTGTGACTCGCCACCCGAAAGGGTATTCGACAAACGGTTTAAGGTTAAATAACCCAAACCAACATCTTGTAAATAGCGTAATCGATTTTTTATTTCCGCTACAATTCTTTTCGCAATTTGCGCATCATGCGTATTTAATTTCAAGGAATCAAAAAATTGAGCAATTGTACTTATTGGCATCAATACTAAATCTGTAATAGATTTTTCTGCAACTTTTACATAATTAGCATCTGGCCTTAACCGACTACCCTTACAATCGGGGCAATTGGTTTTTCCTCTATACCTCGATAACATTACCCTATATTGAATCTTATAGGTTTGCTCTTCTAATTGTTTAAAGAAATCATTTAAACCCGAAAAATATTTATTACCAGTCCAAAGTAATTGCTGTTCGGCTTGCGTTAATTGAAAATAAGAGCGATGAATTGGAAAATCAAATTTGATAGAATGTTTAATAAATACATCTAACCATTCTTTCATTTTTTCTCCACGCCAAGGCGCAATAGCCCCTTCAAAAACTGATTTACTTTTATCTGGCACCACTAAGTCTTCGTCTATGCCAATTATTTTTCCATAACCTTCGCAACGCTTACAAGCGCCGTATGGATTATTGAAACTGAAAAAATTGGCAGAGGGTTCTTCAAAAATAATTCCATCTAATTCAAAGCGATCACAAAATTGATGTGTGCTGGTTTTATCTGCTATGGTTAATTCGATGATGCAATCGCCATGCCCTTCGAAAAATGCAGTTTGAATAGAGTCTGCTAACCTCGAATGTGTTTCTTCTTCTTGATTCAATACAATTCTATCAATCAGAATGGCTAATGCTCCTGCTTTTTTGATACTGGTATTTTTAACCGTTTTATCTTCAATTAAATCTTCAATTTTAAAAATAGACTCATTAAATCGGACACGCTTATAGCCTTTTTGTAAAAGAATGGCCAACTCTTCTTTCAGGTTTCTGTCTTTTAGTATGGGCAGTGGCGCAAAAACTACACAAAGTGTTTCGTCGGCTTGGGTATTTAAAAAGGCCATCACCGAATCGACTGTGTCTCGTTTTACCTCATGACCCGAAACAGGCGAGTAAGTTCTACCCACCCTTGCAAAAAGCAATTTTAAATAATCGTAAATTTCTGTTGATGTACCAACCGTCGATCGGGGATTATTGGCGGTTACTTTTTGTTCAATGGCAATAGCAGGCGCAATTCCCTTAATATAATCGACTTCTGGCTTGTTCATTCTGCCCAAAAATTGCCTTGCATAAGAAGACAAGCTCTCGACATACCTTCTTTGCCCCTCGGCATATAAAGTATCGAAGGCTAAAGAAGACTTACCAGATCCAGATAGGCCTGTAATAACCACTAATTGGTTTTTAGGGATATTAACAGAAATGTTCTTTAAATTATGAACCCTAGCCCCTTTAATCAGTATAAAATCTTTTACATCTAGTTGATTGGCTGTTTTCGACATGCTAATTATTGTGCTTGCAAAGCTAAAATAACCCAAGCAAAAAATAGCTTGTTTTACCTTTCTTTTGTAACATATTTAATATTTTTTCAAAAAAATTTTGATTTTCAACTCAATATCCGTTTATTCGTTTAAGTAATAATTCAAAATAAACCTAAAAAACCAAAAGGAGGACCATATATAGATTAAAATTCTACACTAATTAACATTTAAATTTTAACGGGAGGAACCATTATGAACCGTAAATTAATTAGTGACCAAGAATTAGTCAATCTGTATATTCATGGAGATGAATCTGCTTTAGGCGAATTATTAACCCGTCACAAAACAAAAATCTATTCTTCGATTAACTTATTAGTGAAAGATTCTTTTTTAGCAGAAGATATCTTCCAAGACACTTTTATCAAAGTTATTAAAACCCTTAAAGGTGGTAAATACAACGAAGAAGGAAAATTTCTTCCTTGGGTAATTCGCATTGCCCATAATTTAGTAATAGACCACTTTAGAAAAGTAAAGCGTACGCCTGTGATTACCAACAGCGATGGCTTTGACATCTTTGATGTAATTGGCATTGCCGATGAAAATGTAGAAGACAAAATGTTGAGAGCACAAAATCATCAAGATTTAAGGGCTTTTATTCAATTGCTTCCAGAAGAACAAAAAGAGGTGTTAATTATGAGGCATTACGCTGATTTGAGTTTCAAAGAAATTGCCGATTTAACGGGTGTAAGTATCAATACCGCATTAGGCAGAATGCGCTATGCATTAAACAATTTGCGAAAAATGATAGGCGATAAAGAAGTAAGTTTTAAACAACAATAATTTTTTTTTAGGTTTATATGGTTTAAATAGGCTTTTCAAAAGAAAGCCTATTTTTTTTTATCCCATTAGAAAATATCTACACCTTTTCTGCGTTTAATTCCCATAAACATAAAAAAACGGTCTATGGTAGAAACCTTTACTCAAAATGAACTAATAATGGCCATTTATCACGAATTATCAAGCGATGAAATGGTTGGATTAGAAACCCAATTAAATACTAATTTCGAAATAGAAGATAATTTCGATCATTTGCAGGAGATGAAAACAGCATTAGATCAATTAAAAGTGAGTCCAAGGCAAGCTATTATTGATCAAATTCTTGCATTTTCTAAATCTATTTAATTGTTTCCATTCATTATTAAACCCGACTAGCAAATACTAGTCGGGTTTTTGTTTTTGAAATTTACCAACATTTTTTGTGGATATCATTTTTTCTAAAACGCTACTAGAACTGCTACTTTAGCGTATGACAATTAAAGAAAGATACGAAGGTGTTTTGGAAATTTTTGAAAAAAAAATGCCCTCTGCAGAAACAGAATTAAGTTATCGTAACCCCTTCGAATTACTAGTCGCAGTCATACTTTCGGCCCAATGTACCGACAAAAGAGTAAACCTAATTACTCCAAAATTATTTGAAATTTATCCAGATGTAAATAGCCTAGCTACTGCCACAGTTGCCGATGTTTTTACCATTATTCGCAGCATCAGTTATCCAAATAATAAAGCCAAACATTTAATTGGCATGGCGAATATTTTACAAAGCGCATTTAATGGCATCGTCCCATCTGCAACCAATGATTTGCAAAGACTTCCGGGTGTGGGTAGAAAAACAGCGAATGTTATTTCCTCTGTTATTTTTAATATGCCTACCATGGCGGTAGACACGCATGTGTTTAGGGTTTCGGCAAGAATCGGATTAACCAGAAATGCCAAAACGCCTTTAGCCACCGAAAAGCAATTAATCAAACATATTCCAAAAACTAAAGTTCACATTGCCCACCATTGGTTGATTTTACATGGAAGATATACTTGTACCGCCCGCAGTCCAAAATGTGAAAACTGCGATTTAATAGCTTTTTGCAAGTATTTTAAAACAAATGGACTGAAATTAGCTTAATTACTAATTATAATCTTTAAATAATGCAATTGTGGAAAGCCTAAAATTGACTGATATTTGATAATATAAAGCAAGGTTAATTTTACTAAAAATAATAGAATTGAGGCAATATTGAAGAATGTGGAAAATTATTTTAAAATAAAATACTTTGTTTTAATAGTTTAATTAGGCTTTTTTAGATTTGTTAACAATAAAAGTTGCAGATTACAAAAAATGCTATTATTTTTAGCAAAAATTAAAATGAAAAAACAAAAAACGGAACAAAAAACAGAACAAATGGCAGATAACAAAGAAAAGTTAAAGGCATTACAAATGACCTTAGACAAATTAGAAAAAACCTACGGAAAAGGAACCATCATGAAATTAGGTGATTCTGTAATCGAACCATTGGAAGCAATTTCAACTGGATCATTAGGACTAGACATCGCTTTAGGTATTAATGGCCTTCCAAAAGGTAGAGTAATAGAAATTTACGGACCAGAATCATCTGGTAAAACAACTTTGGCTTTACATGCTATTGCAGAATCTCAGAAAAAAGGTGGCGTGGCTGCATTCATAGATGCAGAGCATGCATTCGATAAATTTTATGCTAAAAAATTAGGCGTTGATGTAGAAAATTTATTGATCTCTCAACCAGACAATGGCGAACAAGCATTAGAAATTGCAGATAACTTGATTCGCTCTGGCGCGATCGATATTATCGTGATCGACTCGGTTGCGGCTTTGGTTCCTAGAAGCGAAATCGAAGGCGAAATGGGCGATTCGAAAATGGGATTGCATGCACGATTAATGTCACAAGCCTTAAGAAAATTAACAGGTACTATTAGCAAAACAGGCTGTTGTTGTATATTCATTAACCAATTAAGAGAAAAAATTGGAGTCATGTTCGGAAACCCTGAAACCACTACAGGCGGTAACGCTTTGAAGTTTTATGCTTCGGTTCGTTTAGACATCAGAAGAACTGGTCAAATTAAAGATGGAGATGAAGTGATCGGAAATAGAGTGAAAGTGAAAGTAGTAAAGAACAAAGTTGCACCTCCTTTTAGAATCGCAGAATTTGATGTGATGTATGGAAAAGGCATATCAAAATCTGGTGAGATTGTAGACATCGGTGTTGATTTTGAAATCGTAAAAAAAGCGGGTTCTTGGTTTAGTTATGGTGATACCAAATTAGGACAAGGCAGAGATGCTGTTAAACAATTAATTGAAGACAATCCAGAGTTAGCAGAAGAATTAGAAGGCAAAATCAAGGCAATTCTATCAAAAGTAGATTTACCTACCGAGGCACCTTCCGAAGATGCTAATGCATAATTTTTTATTTTCCATGTTTTATGTTTTAAAAGCGGCACAGCAATGTGTCGCTTTTTTTGTTTGCCTATACAATCCAAATTATTTTAATCTGTAGGAAAAAGTCGTTTTTGGCCAGCAAACAGACCTAACAATGTTAATGGAGGGTTATCTTTTTTACATATATGTTTATAGTAGCAAATTTGACCGCATTTTTATAAAAAAGAATAGAAAAAACCCGATATTGTCTTGTTAAAAAAATAAAATCCAATGCGGTTTAAAATCCGCTATTACGATTAAATCGAAACAAAACATAATGAGGAAACAGCTCCTATCCCTACTTTTAGTCTTACAAAGTTTTGTGCTTTTTGCACAAATTCCAACAGGTTATTATGCCACAGCTACAGGCTTAACTGGCACTGCATTAAGACAAGCTTTACACAATATTATTGATAACCATTCGGTAAAAAGTTATGGCTCCTTAATGGGTTATTACCAAACAACCGATGTTAAACCAAATGGAAAAGTTTGGGACATGTATTCTGATGTTCCAAATGGAACACCGCCTTATTCATTTACCTTTTCACAAACTTGTGGAAATTACAGCAACGAAGGTGATTGTTTTAACCGCGAACACTCTTGGCCACAAAGTTGGTTCAATAGTAGCTCGCCAATGGTATCAGATTTATTTCATGTATATCCTACCGATGGTAAAGTAAATGGACTAAGAAGTAATTATCCTTATGGCGAAGTAACAACACCAACAAGCACCACGCTCAATGGCAGTAAACTTGGCCCTTGTAGCTTTCCTGGCTATACTGGTACGGTATTCGAACCCATCGCAGAATACAAAGGAGATTTTGCAAGAACTTATTTTTACATGTGCACGCGTTATTATACCGAAGATACTGGATGGCAAACGAACGACATGATTATTGGTGCCAGCTTGAAACCATGGGCTCTAGAGCTAATGAAAAAATGGAATCAACAAGATCCAGTAAGTGCTAAAGAAATTGCTAGAAATAATAACGTTTATGCTATTCAAGGAAATCGAAATCCATTTATTGATCATCCAGAATATGCATGTATGGTTTGGCCTGGCGGTAGTTTTTGCAGCCTCATTCCAAATATCACTAATATCAATAAAATACCAAGTGCACCAACTTTAAGCGACTCTGTTGCTTTAACAGCAAGCATTACAGACGATGGTAGTATTTCTTCCGCAAGCATTAAATGGGGAACTAGCGCAAGCAGTATTAACCAAACTATTAATATGCATGTAACTGCCACTGCAAACGTGTATCAAACCAATACTAAAATTGCACCGCAGCCAAACGGTACCACCATCTATTATTACATCACTGCAACCGATAACCAAAGCAATACGAGCACCAGTACAACTGCTAATTATTTTATTGGCACACCTACTTCTCCTGCTCCAATTATCAGCAGCATTACTAAAAATCCAAACAATGTAAATACCAATAATGCCGTTACGATTTCTTGTTCGGCAACAGACGATGGAAGTGTAACACAGGTTGATTTACTTTGGGGAACCAGCGCAAGTGCAATGAATACAAGCATTTCGATGACTAATACGAGTCCTAGTATTTATATTTCTTCGACTTCTATTCCTGCACAAACACTCGGCACCACCATTTATTTTAAAATAAATGCAACAGATAATTTAGGACAAACCAGTAGCAGTACTACCCAAAGTTATGTAGTGAGCGCGGCTAGTACCAGCACGTGTGCAACCGATTTAATTATTTCTGAATATGTAGAAGGTTCTGCAAATAATAAATACTTAGAATTATATAATGGCACCACTGCAAGTATTGATTTGAGTAATTATAAATTGAAATTATATGCCAATGGTTCGAGTACCGCTACACAAGACATTACCCTTTCGGGAACGATTCCTGTTAATGGTACTGCCGTTTACAAAAACTCAGCAGCAACAATTTATACGGGTACAGCCACTGCTAATAATGCCACTAATTTTAATGGAAACGATGCGATTGCATTGGTAAAAATTTCGCCTGATTTGGTAATTGATATTATTGGTAGAATTGGCGAAAACCCAGGCACAGCTTGGACCAGCGGCACTTTATCTTTATTAGATCAAACCTTAGTTAGAAAAGCAAATGTGATTGCAGGTGTGAGCAGCAATCCGCTGGCTGGCTTTCCAACACTTGCCACCGAATGGGATGGTTTTGCAAAAGACGATGTGAGTAATTTAGGCGGACATACCATGACTTGTGGTACTGCAAGTAATAGCATACAAACTACTTTAGCGAACAATACTGGATTTTGTTTAGGTTCGATTATCAATGTTAATTATTTAGTGAATGGCAGCATCAATGCCAATAATATTTACACTGTTCAGTTATCTAATGCGAATGGTGATTTTACCAATGCAATTAACATTGGTTCAACTACTACTAATACCATTGTTGGAAATATCACGGGTATTATTCCTAAAAATTTAGCAGCAGGAAACGGATATAAAGTTAGAGTAAACGCTTCAGACCCTTTAACGACAGGCGAAAGCAACGCGACGGCATTTATCATTCATGCATTGCCTACACTGAATGCAGGCGCAGATGTACGCATTTGTAATGGACAACATACTACCCTAATGGCTACTGGCGCAAACAATTATAGTTGGGATAATGGTGCTGGCGATTCGTCTGTTGCAATAGTTGCGCCGAATAAAACCACTACCTACGAAGTAATAGGAATTGATGCCAACGGTTGCAGTAATTTTGATTCCGTAACGGTGTTTGTTGATACTATTGCAACGCCTGTGATTAAAATTGAACCACTTAGCAGGGGATCATTACTTTTTTCAGATTATGTTGATGGTAACCAATGGTACCAAGTAGATCGACTTTCAAGCAATGTAACCATGTTGGTTGGCCAAAATAATCAAGAAATTCATATCGATTATTGGCAGAATTTTGCATACGATTATTATACCATAGTTACCAATGCACAAGGTTGTGTAAGCGATAGTTCTAATCACATTTTTGGCGCATGGACAGGCATCAACAATTTTAAAGCGCAAGTACTTTCCATTTTCCCTAACCCTAACGAGGGTCGTTTTCAAATAGATTGTAAAAATAAGATGGGCGAAAATGCAAGTGTCAAAGTTTACAATAATTTAGGTCAATTGGTTTTTCAAAAACAAATTAAAATTGAATCGGCATTTTTGCCTTTAGATTTAAGTTTATTAAGCAAAGGGATTTATGCCATCGAATTATTAACTGAAAAATCAATCAGTAGCGGTAAAGTGATGATAAAATAATGCTGCGAAAATAATAAGACAAAAAAGGCTCGGAAAATTTTCCGAGCCTTTTTTTATTGGTCAATGGCGATGGGCATGCGTGCAAGTGGTACAGCCGATTGTGATAAAAATTTTCCGGCGTGGTATTTATGAAAGCCAGCAATGGCAACCATTCCAGCGTTATCGGTACAATACTGAAAAGCAGGTAAATAAAAATCCCAATTGTTATCTTTCGCCAATGTTTCGATGGCATTGCGCAAGCCCGAATTAGCAGAAACACCTCCTGCAACCGAAATGCGTGTAATACCATGATCTATGGTGGCTTTCTTTAATTTATTAATTAAAATACTGACAATTCTACTTTGAATAGATGCGCAAATATCTGCTAAATTTTCGGCAACAAAATTTGAATTTGCTTTTTGATGTTGCTGTACAAAATATAAAATTTGCGTTTTCAAACCACTGAAACTAAAATTATATTGAGGGATTTGTGGTTCGGTAAATGTAAATCGATTGGGATTTCCCGTTTGTGCATATTTATCAATCAAAGGTCCGCCCGGATAAGGCAGTCCTAAAATTTTTGCTGTTTTATCAAATGCTTCGCCGGCGGCATCGTCGGTGGTTTCGCCTAACACTTCCATTTCAAAATAATCTTTCACCAATACAATTTGCGTATGCCCACCCGAAACGGTTAAACAAATAAAAGGGAAACTGGGCTTTGGCTCGTCGATGAAATGCGCCAGTATATGCGCTTGCATATGATTAATTCCAATTAAGGGCACACCCAATGCCAAAGCAAATGCCTTTGCAAAAGAAGTACCTACCAATAAGGCGCCCATTAAACCGGGTCCTTGGGTAAAAGCTACCGCAGTAATGTCATTTTTGCGTATTTTAGCCTTTGCTAAGGCCGCATCAACTACCGGAATAATATTCTGTTGATGAATTCTAGAAGCAACTTCGGGAATAACACCCCCATATTGCTCGTGAATGGCTTGAGTAGCTGTAATATTGGATAAAATTTCTCCATTTACGCAAACCGATGCAGAGGTTTCGTCGCAGGAAGATTCTATTCCAAGGATAATGAGTGGTTTTTGTTGATTTACCATAAAGCAATATTATTAAACGAATACTAAAAATAACGAGCTGGACCATTGCAAGCCTTCTAATATTGGGGCTTAGCACTTCTCTGCTGTTAACTTTGCCGAATGTTCAAACTTGGTTGAGCAAAAGGGTCGCATCGTATTTATCCGATCAATTACATACAAAGGTAAGCATCCAAGGCGTGGATGTAAAATTTCCAAAGAATATTGTGCTCAAAGGCTTATTAATTGAAGATCTTCATCAAGATACCCTCCTATTTACCGAAACCTTCCAAATCAATATCAATAATTATTCTTTAAACAGGAATCGATTTTATATCAATAGTATTCAACTCGATCAACCCGTTGTAAAAATTAAATATTATGAAAAAGAGGCGCTAAGTAATTTGCAATTTATACTTGATTATTTTGAAGATACGACGAGCAATAGTACAAATGTAAAACCAAATTTATATTTAAAAATTGGTTTGTTTAAAATTACGGATGGTAAGATTATCTATCAAAATCAACATATTGTAGCAAATGGAATGAAAAGCATCAATTATGATGACCTCCATATTACCCATTTTAATTATACCAGCGATTATTTTACCTACTTCAATAACGAATTAAGAACTAAGCTCAAGCGCTTGAGTTTAAAGGAAAAGAGCGGTTTTATCATCAGTCAATTAAGTACTGATTTTAAAATGACGCCAACAGAAATGGAGTTTAGTAAACTCGATTTAATTACACCACGCAGTCATATACGCGATTATTATTTAATGCGCTATGACTCCATTTCGGATATGGGTAATTACCTCGAAAAAGTTTATATGAATAGCCATTTTGTGAATAGTAAAATTGCTTACAAAGACGTTGCTTATTTTACAGATGAACTGGCCAATTATACAGGAACTGTTTATGCAAATGGTAAAGTATATGGCACGGTTGACAATTTAGCTTCGGATGAAATAACGATTAAGACTAATGACACCACTTATTGCGAAGGTAAATTCAGCATCAAAGGTATGCCCGACATGGAACATGCCGAATTGTATTTTAAAGCAGATAAATTAATTAGCCATTTAGCCGATGCCAAAAAATTATTAATTAATGTTGATCAAAAAGAAATCAGCAGCCTATTACCTAATGAATTAGCACGATTAGGCACCTTTAGTTTTTCTGGATATTACCAAGGCCGCATAAACGATTTCAACTTAAAGGGTCAAATGCAATCTGCTATTGGCGGAATCTATACAGATTTTACTATGAAATTGCCAGACAACCAAGTGGCAAGCTACAAAGGCGAAATACAAACCATTGACTTTGACTTAGGCTATTTAATTGCACAAGAAAATATTGGCATTTGTAATATCAAAGCAAATTTGGATGGACAGGGTTTTAGTTTAGCCGAATTGAAAACAAAATTTGATGCGAGCATCTTAGACATTCGCCTGAATAATTATACTTATCGAAACTTAAATACCAATGGTGAAATTGATCAAAAAGTATTAAACGCCGCGATACATTCTAACGAAACTGCCTTGCATTTCGACCTAGATGGAAAGGTGGATTTAAAAAACATCGAACTACCTGCTTTTCAAATAGCGGCTAACATTAAGCGCATAGACTTACTCGCATTGCATTTAACAACAGATTCGTTTGTGATTAGCAGTAAATTAAAAGCCGATTTTATAGGAGTCGATTTTGAAAAGATATCAGGAAATTTAAACTTCCAAAATAGTCAAATTCAAAAAGGGACCATCGAACACCATATTAATCAGATTGCCATTCGTGCGCAACTCAATGGATTAGAAAAAAATATCAGCATTGCATCCGAATTATTAACCGCAGAATTAAAAGGAAATTACCATCTTGCCAATATTACCTCAGCAAGCAAATCTTTCTTAAAAAACTTTTTACCTTCTATGCGTTTAGGTAATATTAATAAATTTGAAAATCAAGATTTTAATTTCAAAATTTTATTGGCCAATTCTAAACCCATTACCGATTTATTTTTCCCCGAATTTCAATTGGCAAAAGGTGGATCTATTTACGGAAAACTCAATACAGCAAAGGATTTACTAAAGATTAATATTGGACTTGACTTTCTCAAATACAAATCATTTAAATTCGAAAAAATAGTCATTGACGGCGAAAATAACAGCAAAACTTTTGACCTCAATATTGCCAGCAATAAAATCTTAATCAACGATAGTGTCAACATCAACAATGTGGAGATTGCAAATGCGATAGCAAATGACACCATACAGTTCAACGTTAAATTATCAGACAAAGACGCGATCAATCAATTAGACTTAAATGGAAAGCTCAATTTCATCAACGATAGTGTCAACTTAAGCGTACTGCCATCCGAAATTATCATCGATCGGGCAGAATGGAAAATTCCATCGGCCTTTAAATTATGCTATACCCCGCAAGGTAATTTTATCATCAATGATTTTTACTTGAGTAATGGCGATCAAAGTCTTTCTGTTACTGGAATTATTTCAGCTAATGAAAAAGATAAGCTAAGCATTAAAGCACATCAGCTTTCATTAAAATCTTTCAACCAAATTCTAAAAAAATATTCGATTGTCATTGCGGGTACTTTAAATGCAAACACTACGCTAGCCGCTGTTTCGGGCGACATGAGTTTACAATCCGATTTACGAATAGACGATTTAGTATATAACAAAGACAGTATCGGCATTTTGAAATTCAATAGCACGCTAGATGAAAAAAGTAAAGTTATTTCGATTGCAGGAAGCATATTTAATAAAACGCTCAAAACATTAGAGATTGGTGGAAGCATCAATATTGGTCGAAAAGTTGATAATTTAAATTTGAATATTTTATTAGACGAAACTGAACTTTCTGTTATTGAACCATTTGTAAAAGATTATGTTTCTAATATTAAAGGAACTGCTATTGCCGATTTAGCAATAACCGGAAGCATTAAAAGTCCTAAGCTTGATGGTTACTTAAATTTAAAGAATGTAGGCCTTAGGGTAAATTACCTCAATACTAGCTATACTTTGAATGAACAAATTAAATTCACAGAAGATAAAATCATTATTAATAATGTGCAGCTAAAAGATAAAGAGGGCAACAAAGGCACTGCTAATGGCAGCATCAGCCATCAAAACTTTAGCAATTTTGTGTTTGATGTAAAAGTACAATCGCAAAATTTAATGAGCTTAAATACGACGGTTAAAGACAATGAATTGTATTATGGTAAAGCCTATACCAGCGGCACTTACTTATTCAGAGGACCATTAGATCGTTTTAAAATTGACATTACGGCAGCAACCAATGCTGGCACCAAATTATTTATTCCAATTACCGACGAAAATTCGATCTCCGCAAATAATTATATTCACTTTATTACTAAAGATTCTTTGCAAAAAAAATCAGATTATAAAATTGACCTATCTGGTATTGCATTAAACATGAATTTACAAGTAAATGATGCGGCAGAAGTGCAATTAATCATGGATCCCAACACAGGCGAAGCGATTAAAGGCCGTGGATTTGCAAACTTAAAATTAGCCATCAATACCATTGGTAATTTTGAAATGTTTGGCAATTTTGAAATTTCGGAAGGGGTGTATAATTTCAATATTCAAAATATCATCAACAAAAAATTTAAAATTGAAAAGGGTGGAACGATTAGGTGGAATGGAGATCCATTTAAAGCCAAAATAGACCTCTCTGCTGTATTCGAAACTAGACCCTCTATTTATCCGCTTATTGTATCTGCAACAAACGATACCAGCTCGTATTCGACGACAACAAAAGCGCTATCGCAATGTGTCCTTTATATGAAAAATGATTTGCTTGCGCCTGATATTACTTTTGGATTACGCTTTCCTAACGATCAAGATGTAAGCAGTAAAGTTGGTGGCTACTTAGCTAATAGCGATAATTTAAACAATCAAGTGGCCAGTTTATTGGTGTTTGGAAAATTTGTAAATTCGGCTACAAACAATACCAGTATTGCCACTTCTGGTTTTATCAACGCGCAACTTTCTAATTTAATTTCTACTAAAAACTTTAATCTAAATTTAGAAAGAGGAGTAGGTGGATCGTTAAAATTGTTTAACGAAAGAATTACCATCGATGGCAGTATTGCAAATCAAACAAGTGCCTCCACTGCTACAAATAGCAATGCGAGTGCCATTACAGGTGATGTGAGTATAGAATATAAAATTAGTAAAGATGGTAGATTAAAAGCAAAAGCCTTTCAACGAAACGACAATAATAGCGATATCTTAAAACGCGGAAATAGCCAAAACGAGCAAGGCTTAGGCGTTTTCTACCGCATAGAATTCGATAACTTTAAAGAGTTATGGGAAAAAATAACGAGGAAGAAAACAGCAATTTAATTTATTTGTCTTTTAAAATGGTATGCCCCATTTTATCGCGCTTTGTTTTTAAATATACTTCGTTATGCGAATTGCTTTCAATTTCAATAGGAATATTTTCTACAATGGCTAAACCATATCCAACAATGGCCGCGCGCTTGGTAGGGTTATTCGAAATGAGTTTCATTTTGGCAATTCCTAAATCGCGTAAAATTTGCGCCCCTACCCCATAATCGCGTTGGTCCATTTTAAAACCTAATTGAATATTTGCATCTACGGTGTCGTATCCTTCGTCTTGTAAATTATAGGCTTTTAATTTATTTATTAAACCAATGCCTCGGCCCTCTTGATTCATGTAAAGAATACAACCTTTGCCAGCTTTAGCAATCATTTGCATGGCTTTGTGTAATTGTGGTCCACAATCGCATCTGCAAGAACCAAATATATCACCTGTTACGCATGAAGAATGCACACGCACCAGAACAGGCTCTTCTTTATCCCAAGTGCCTTTGATCAGTGCTAAATGATTTTCACCGGTATCTATTTGCGTAAAGGCCACCATTTCGAAATCTCCAAATTCGGTTGGTAAATTAATGGTCACTTCTCTTTTAATTAAAGATTCATGCTTTAAACGATATTCGATTAAATCTTTGATGCAAATAATTTTTAAATCGAATTTTTTTGCAATGATTTCTAAATCTGGGAGTCTTGCCATTTCCCCATCTTCTCTAATTATTTCTACAATTAATCCAGCTTCTTCGAAACCAGCTAAACGAGATAAATCAACTGCTGCTTCGGTATGGCCTGCTCTTCTAATCACGCCGCCATCTTTAGCCATTAATGGAAATATATGACCCGGTCTGCCAAAATCATCGGGCTTACTAGCCGAATTAATTAAAGCCAGCACCGTTTTAGAACGATCCGAAGCAGAAATACCCGTGGTGCAACCATTACCCAACAAATCAATTGATACCGTAAAATTAGTCTCGTGTGAAGCGGTATTGTTACCCACCATTAAATCGAGTTTCATTTCTTTACAACGACTTTCGGTCATGGGCATGCAAATTAAACCCTTGCCATGCGTTGCCATAAAATTAATCATCTCTGGGCTTGCATTTCGTGCAGCGGTTAAAAAATCGCCTTCGTTTTCACGGTCTTCGTCATCTACTACGATAATGCATTTACCTGCTTGTATTTCAAGAATTGCTTCTTCTATGGTATGAAATTTCATATTATTGATTTCTTTTAGTAGGCTCCCAAATACTTGATTTTATTCCTTTCTTGAATAAAAAGAAGCCTTTCAGTAAAGCCAAATTCATTAAATAAAAATGTGATGCAAATCTAAGCAATTTTAGATGTATGCCAATTTTTTTAAATACCCAATCGATGATTGGACTGAGGGATAAGCCCAATTGCAAATATACTACTGGAAGAAAAGCAGCATGGCTAAGGCTCAATAGATAGCTAGTATTAAACGCCATAATGAGCAAAAATGGACCCATCCAGCGAATTACTTTATGCGACCAGAAACAAAATCCTATACTGCTAAAAGGATTTTTCAGTAGGCTTGCAAAGTGAAACAAATTCTGAAAATTACCCGTAGCTATTCTCACCTTTCGCCTAAACTCTTCCGAAACTTTGTTGGATACATCTTCGATACAAACTGCTTCTAAAGCTACTATTGCCTTTTTGCCTTGCTTGAGCACATTCATGGAAAGGTAAAAATCGTCTACAATAAAATATTTCGGTACGATAGTATAGTTTGCTGCCCTTAAAGAGTAGCAACCGCCGAATGCGCCTATCATGCTGCCCCAGCAAATTCCCTCTTGGTATTTTATTTTATTTTCTCTAGTTAAATAAGATTTTTCTTGATGCGCAATGCCATCCATTTTCACAACCGGATTAAGAATGTTTCCAGCCACCAAAGCGATCTCCTTATTTTTATAATGTTTGAGCATTTCAAAAATAGTTTGTTTTAAAAAAAACACATTCGCATCGGTTAAAATAAATACATCTGCTTTAGCCAAAGTAGCTAAATGATTGATGATAGCCGTTTTACCTGTTCTGTTTTTGAATTCAATTAAATGAATTGCATGCGTATCTACATAACGCTGAACGATAGGATTTGTTTGGTCTTTGCAGGCATCTGTTCCAATATAAACTTGTATTTTTCCAATGGGATAATCGGTTAAAAAAATGGATTTTATTTTTTCTTCGATTACCGTCTCTTCGTTATAGGCGGCAATAAGAATGGCCACCGTAGGGAGTTCGAGGTCATTTAGCGCATAAGTGATTTCGTTTTGTTTTTTATTTTTAGCAAACCACGATAATAGCAATGGAAATAACACATAGCTGTGAAACAACAAGACAATACATAAGCAAAATAAAAAAGTGTAGATTCCCAATTATTTAATGGTTAAATAAAAATCAATATATTTTTGCGTGATGGCTTTGTTTTCGTATTGGCTAACCACCAAATCAAATGCAGCAGCAGCAATACTTTCACGAAAATCATTATTTTGCAAACAATGTGTAATGGCTGCAATCCACTCGGCAGGTGTATCGGCAATAAGCATATTTTTATTAGAGGTATAGTTTATACCTTCTGCACCAATCGTTGAACTAATAATGCATTTTTTGGCTGCCAGTCCTTCAATAATTTTTACACGCATTCCGCCGCCAGAAAGCAGCGGCACCAACATAATTTGGTGCGACTTTTTAAAAGCAATGGCGTCTTCAACAAAACCATGAATAAAAACATTTTTAAGCTGAAGCTTTAAAACCCAATCAGGTGTTGATTTTCCGGCTATATGCAATGTTATTTCGGGATGCTTTAGTAATAATTCATTCCACACATTTTCCAAAAACCATTTCAACCCTTCTATATTCGGTGCCCAATCTAAAGCACTGATACTAAAAATAGTATTTGGCTTTTCTATAAATAAATCAGCTTGTAAATATTTATCTAAAATCACTCCTGCAGGAATAACCTTTATAGGCTTCGTAATGCACATATCTAGTAGTCGCTGCTTATCTTCTTCGGTAATCGCTGCAATGCCGCTAGCCATGTTGTAATACTTGTTTTCAAAAGCTTTCAGCCTTTTGCTTAAATGATTATAAAACCTTTTTTTCAATGGGTTTTTGGTATTAACAGCCAGTCGCTCCCAAATAATATATTCAATATTATGCGCCCTAATAATAATTGGCCTATTCGAATATTGTTGAATAACTTCAATATATTTTGCTACAAATGCACCTTCTACTTGAATAAAATCGTAGGTGTTTGCTTGCAATAATTCGATTAGTTTTTGGGAAACATTTTTAGCGTAAAAGCGCTCCACATTATATGGAATTGTTTTGAAAATTAAATTGATTAATAATTTAACCGGCGAAATACGGGTGTCTACAAAAACATCTATTTGATTGGCGTATTCGGCCATTGCGCCTTTTGGTTGCGCATGTTTTGGCGTATTGATGGCTAATAAGTCTATGGTTGCGCCGTTCTCTTTTAAACCTTTAGTAATGGCGTAGATACCCATTGCTCCTCCATCTGTTGGTGGAAATGGGACCCGATATGTTAACTGTAAAACCCTCAATTTATTTGATACTCGCTTTGATTGCATCGAGTACCGATGCTGCTGATAAATCTTTCATGCAAGACTCTCCATTTTTGCAGGCACCTTGAAAATAACATTCGCATGCTTTAGATGGGCTTACAATTTGACCACGTTGATACAATTCGAATTCGTATGGATTGAAAATATTATTCATCAAAACCATTTGCTTTTGCAAAGCCACCGCAATATGCATGGCCATGGTTACTTGCGTAACAATTAAATCCATTTGATACATCAAGTTGATGAATTTTGGCAAAGAATGATAGCCTAAATAGCTAGCACCCGTTGCCTTTGCAAGCTTGGTATTTTTTTCGTGTTCTTGTTCACCACCCAATAATACGGGTACAAAACCTGCTTGTTGAATGAGCTGAATCAATTGTATCCAATGCGATTCTGGCCAAAGTCTGGTAGTCCAACGATCGCCACAACCGGTGTTTAATCCAATTAATTTTTTATCCGAAGGCAATTCCCACACAAAGCCTTTGTCTTGGTGGTTATCAAAAAGATATTCTTCTCCATTGAATTCCCATCCAGCCATCTCAAAAATTTCTTGCACATAAGATTTTTGATTCTGCTTACTAATATCATCGAATAAACCAGTACTGTATTTGTGTTCGGCTAAAGCATTCAAAGGGTAAGGCACACCATCTTTTAAATGATAACCAAAGCGTTCTGTAGCTGTTATAGTGTTAACTAAAGCACAAGCGTCTTTATCCTTATCTAAATTATATACTATATCAAATTTTACTTGTTGCACATAAAGTACAGCTGTAAAATCATATTTTAAAATTTCATCTATGGCTTGATTGGGTAAAATAGCAGGCGTATGGGTTAGCCAAGTTATTTTTGCATTGGGATGAACGGCTCTAATTTTACGTATAAGCGGCGTGGTTCTGATCACATCACCAATGGCACCCAGTTTGATGATCAATATGCGTTTGCTTATTTTTTCGTAAGCAGGGCAATCTGCGCAATGATAGCCCGATTTTTTATGCGGGCCGCAAGGCAAATCTCCTTTAAAAAATAAACAATCTGTGTTTACAGCTAAACCGGCTATGCTATTCATGTTATAAAAATCCTAGAATCTAACGCTAAAAATACGATTTTATTTCAAATTTGTTTGAATGAAGCGCTATTTAGCACCTATTCGCTTACCCAACTTGCGAAAAAAGTTGGTATAAGACTCTAAATTGAATATGGCAGAATCTGTGGTTGCCATTCTGGTAAGCACAATGGCAATAGGTAATAAAACAAGCGAGGCCATCCACATGCCAACCCAAACATCTAACACCCCTTTTCTAGCAAACTTTTCGCCGGTGATAGATAAAATATGAAAGAAGATGAAAAAGAAAATAGAAATAATAACGGGCATACCTAAGCCACCTTTTCTAATAATTGCGCCCAATGGTGCACCAATAAAAAATAAAATCAAGCAAGCTATGGAAAGGGTAAACTTTCGATAGTATTCAATTTCGTGTCTGCGAATTTTTTCGGCTAATTTTTCTTGATCTACTGCGGTATTTTCTGAATAACTTTTAACATTCCGTATTGTTGCATAGGCACTAGCTAAAATGCCCGGCTGCGATGCCTTTGGAAAGTTGGCAATAATATCTGGATGAATGAATTTTATACTTGCATTCGCGCTCGAATCAATTGCGAATTTTTTATCCATAAATGTATAGGCCCTGTAATTTTGATTATAATAAGATGTCTCGCTTGCTTTTTTCTTCGTGAGCGAGTCTTCGTAATATTTTAGCTGTTTAATATTCAACATCGTATAATGATCTTTAAACAAGTTCTCATCGGTACGATTCATTTGAAAAGTAGATAAGTCAAATTTTACTTCGTGTTGCTTAAATTTTACGCGTAAGAGTTGCTTGCGATCGTTGATGGTATTGGGTGTGCCCGATTCTTCGTAACTAATACCATTAAAAAGTTCGATGATTAAAAAACGGTCGTTCTCAGACTTTAACATGCGTCCACTATCGGCCATCATTACATTTTTATTTCCACTTTGACTGGAGTGGTTGTAAATCACAATGTCTTTTAATGTTTGACCATCTTTTTCTTTTTTACCTACCCTTATACTAAAACCATCCATGCCATTAAAGAATACACCTTCTTTTAAGGCCAATGTTGGTTTTTGATTTTTTACATCCCACATTAAAGCGCCCATTTTTAAATTAGCATAGGGCATGGCTACATTTGAAAAATAAAAAGCACAAATACTGATGAGAAAAACACAATAAACTAAAGGCATCATTATTTTTCTTAAAGAAATTCCTGCAGATTTTAAGGCAACCAATTCGTAATGTTCAGCGAGGTTACCGAAAGTCATGATGGAGGAAAGTAAGATGGCTAATGGCAATGCCATTGGCACTAAAGTAGAAGAGGCATAAACGATAAGCTCTAATACCACATACCACTCTAAGCCTTTACCTACTAGGTCTTCAATATATTTAAATAAGAATTGCATTAAAAGAATAAATAATGCAATGAAGAAAGTTAATACAAATGGGCCTATGAAAGAACCAATAATGAGCTTATGAACTTTTTTTATTGGCAAATTCATTTGTTAGGCACCTAAAGCATGCGTAAGGTCTTGGATTTGATTGCCCCAAATCATTTTTTTATCCGCTATTTCGGATTCGTAAGCAAAATCGATTACACAAAGTGCCACGTCGCCGGTTAATTCGTCTTGAACAATTTCAAATTCTAAAAAAGAATTAGGATCGCCATCGTCCCATTTAAATCTAACTAATTTATTTTCACGGTTTGCCACCATTTTGGCACGCATTGATTCGTTATCCCAAATGAATAAATAATAACCGTCTTTGAATATGACATTGTCTGCAAACCAGTCTGCTAGACCATTTGGAGAGCTTAAATAACTAAATAGTGTTTTAGGAGAAGAGCGCATGCTAAACTCCATGGTAATTTTTTGCTTTAAGTTTTCTTTCTTCTTCATTCGATTTTAACAGAAATCTGCTTTTATTTGGTCATTTTTTTTAAAGGAAAACAAAATCTTCTATATTTGCAAACCATTATCCAAATAAGATAAGAAAAGGCGGGGTAGCTCAGTTGGTTAGAGCGCAGGATTCATAACCCTGAGGTCACGAGTTCAACTCTCGTTCCCGCTACATGAAAATCAAGGACTTACGTTTAATCGTGGGTCCTTTTTTGTTTCTTAGGTAGGTTGAAGGGGTGTTTAATCCTGCTGCTTAAGCTGTTTAAACCGCTAAACAAATTTATATTGCTAATTTTAAATCATGGCCTTAAGTAACTTTGAAAGAATGATTCAATTGTCGGATACCATATTTTCTAGCCGCAATGATCCCGACCAATTGAATATAGACGAAAATGTGATGGAGCGCCTACAGCTCATTCATCCTAACTCCATATCTGAATATGATGACGGAAATGGTCCAGTTTGCTGGGTTTTATGCATTCCCACAACGCTAGATTTAATGAACCAATTTATCAATCAAAAAATATCAGAAAAGGAATTATACGAATTAACACCATTAAATACTAAATATGAAGCCATTTACCTTTGTTCGGCTTTATTATTGGAAGAATTTCGAGGAAAAGGAATTGCCCAAGAGTTATGTATCGAAGCTATAGAGGGCATCAAGATAGCTCATTCCATAAAGGCATTATTTTTCTGGGCTTTTAGCAAAGAGGGCGAAAAACTAGCAGAAAAGATA
The DNA here is from genome assembly GCA_903828245.1 of uncultured bacterium. Taxonomy (GTDB): domain Bacteria; phylum Bacteroidota; class Bacteroidia; order Sphingobacteriales; family Sphingobacteriaceae; genus CAIKLP01. The sequence goes on from CAIKLP010000053.1 coordinate 35,347, forward strand.
TCAAGGTTAATTGATTTGCCCTTACACAAACGATAATTAATTTTTGATAAATTTATGTTCGTTTACTTTAGATGGAGTTGAACAACTCGTTTGCATCCCGAAAAATTTATACCTGTTATTGGCTACCAAATCATAGACCCAATTTCTCAAAAATTTTGGAAAAATGATAGCTAATATAGCTATCCTAGGCCATCCTGATAATAGTTTGGCAATTTCGATGATGGCATCTGATTGATAATAAACTAAATTTTCTTTAATAAAAATCACAGATCGAGCATCTTGTTTGATTAAGTACTGATTCATTATTTTTGCACCCGCATTGGTTTGTTGTGCCGCAAAATGTAAATTATTTTTTTTATCAAATTTGATTAAAAATAAAACCGTTTTGTTGCACATATTACAAAGCCCGTCAAATAGTACAATATTCATTTTGATGTTTTTTTAAGCATTTCAAAGCTCTTAAATTATCTCCATATTCTTGAATAAATTCAGGTATTATAAAAGAGATTAGTATTTTTAAACTTTAAACTTCACAGATACCAACAATTAGCTAGTTTAATTGTTATATAAATAATTAAAAAATAGGATGCCATTTCAAGAGTAAAGAATCATTTAATATTATATGTCTTCTAAAAAAGCGATTATTATAGGTGCAGGCGTAGGTGGAATGGCAACCGCAATCAGGCTAAAATTACAAGGGTATCATGTACAGGTTTTTGAAAAAAATGATTATCCAGGTGGAAAGTTGAGTCATTTTGAAACCAATGGTTTTAGGTTTGATGCGGGTCCAAGTTTATTTACAAGTCCTCATTTAATAGAAGAGTTGTTTGCCTTAGCCAACGAACCTATCGATGAGTATTTTAGATATGAAAAGTTAACGGTAGCTTGTAATTATTTTTATGAAGATGGAGTTTGTATCAAAGCCTATACAAATAAGGAGGCTTTTGCTGCAGAGTTAAAGGAGAAAACCAATGAACCTTCGCAAAATATATATCGATATTTAAATGATGCGAAGTCAGCATACAATTACATTGCTATTATCTTTTTAAAATATTCATTGCACGCAATTCAAACGCTTTTTAAAGCGCCTATTTTTAAAGCAATTGGTAAGTTGAAATTGGCTTATCTGTTTAAGTCTTTAAATGATTATAACAAATCGGCATTTAAGTCGCCTAAATTAGTACAGCTATTTAATCGCTTTGCCACTTACAATGGCAGTAACCCTTACAGGGCACCGGCAATGCTTTCTTTAATCTCACACCTAGAACACAATGAAGGTGCTTTTTATCCTCAAGGCGGTATGATTAGCATAACCAATGCGTTGTATAATTTAGCACTTAAACTTGGCGTACAGTTTTCATTTGGAAAATCAGTTCAAGAGATTCAAACAAAAGGCAATTGCGTGACTTGCGTGAAGGTAGATAAGGAAGTATATGACGCAGCAATTGTGGTAAGTAATATGGATGTTTATTTTACTTATAAAAATTTATTAAACGATTCGTCTAAGGCAGCAGAAATAAAAAAACAAGAAAGAAGTAGCAGTGCTTTAATTTTTTATTGGGGGATGAATAAAACTTTTCCAACATTAGACTTGCACAACATTTTTTTTAGTGCAGATTATCAAGCCGAATTTGATGCCATTTTTAATACCGGATTGCCATTTAATGATCCAACCGTGTACATTAATATCACAAATAAATTAGAACCTGGAAAACATGCCCCAATTGGTAAAGAAAACTGGTTTGTCATGATTAATGTTCCTGCAAATAATGGGCAAGATTGGACTAACTTAGCACTGTATTATCGAAAAGCAATCATTCAAAAATTAAATCAAATAATGGGAGAAAATATTGAACCCTATATAGAGGTCGCTGAGGTGCTCACGCCAGTTAGTATTGAGTCGAAAACCGCTTCATACATGGGTTCTTTGTATGGCACTAGTTCTAATAGTAAGATGGCAGCATTTATGCGACATCCTAATGATAGTAAGACAAGCAATGGCCTTTATTTTGTAGGAGGCAGCGTACATCCTGGAGGAGGTATACCACTTTGTTTGTCAAGTGCAAGCATTGTAGCCAATTTAATCAAAGATAAATACCATGCCTAATTTTAAAAAGCATAGCCCCATTTTTTTAGCCCTTTTATTTCACATAACAGGATTGATAGGTATTTTATTTACGCCCTATAAAGATTGGTTCATTTATAGCGTACCTATTGTATTGCTGATTATGTTTTTATTGCTTTCCATTACACAATTAAAATTCTTTAAAGCATATATTGGTTTTTTCTTTATTGCTTTTACCATTGGCATGGCAACTGAAATTATTGGAGTGAATACCGGACTGCTTTTTGGGAATTACCAATATGGCCAAGTGTTAGGCCCAAAGCTCTACGGAGTGCCACTTTTAATAGGCTTCAATTGGTTTAACATTGTATTTTGTTCGGGATCTTTACTAACACAATGCATTGATTTAATTCGAAGGAAGTGGAATATAAATATATCCGCAACGACATTCAATATTGCTGTGGTAATTGGCGGGGGGGCTGCCATTGCAACCTGCTTTGATATTATTTTAGAACCAGTTGCGGTTAAATTAAACTTTTGGTCTTGGGAAAACGGTTATATCCCTTTATATAATTATATATGCTGGTTTACGATCAGTGCTATTTTATTAGGCCTTAAAATGTATATTAAAAAAATTACTGCAAATACATTTGCCTCCATTTTATTTATTATTCAAGCATTATTTTTTTTACTGCTTAATTACTTTTTATAAAAAAATACTTTCGGCGAAATGGTGTTTTTAAGCTTGAATTACTTTTTATAAAAAACATTTTATCTGGATTGATAAAAATGGCTTTCGGCGAAAAGGTGTTTTTAAGCTTGAATTACTTATTATAAAAAACATTATATCTGGATTGATAAAATGGCTTTTGAGAAAAGGTGTGCTGTTAAGATTTTTAAAGACATATAAGCAGGCATAAAATTTCCAGGCTAGTACTATTTTAAAGCGCTAGGCAACCAAAACTTTCACAAGCAATACAATATTATATAGCAGCGTAAATTTATATTAAGAAGCTTGTATCGTAATGAGCACCTGCTCTGGTTCATTTTCACCTGTAATCAATACCGGTTTATTAATTGCCTTTGCCATTCCCCCTAATAATTCCATAAACTGCTCATGCTGTGTGATCGTATGAAAATCCCTAGGATCAATATCAAATTTAATTTCTGTTGATTTGAAAAAATGAACGTTCATTAAAATTTTATCTAACAGAATGTTTGCAGAAGAACTATAATCTTCGTTCCCTTCAAAAAACTCGTTGACAATATCAAATTTAATTTTGGGTTCGTTCTTAACAGTTTTTCCGTTTAACCAATCTACCTTGCAATTTTCATTTACAAAGTTGATCCATTTTTCCCAGTCACTAGCGCTAGTGTCTTGTATTATTACATCTCTTAACGATCCATCGTAGAAATATATTTGCTGTTTTATCTCTGACCAATTCATGGGTACAATTTACTTATAATAAATTCAAAAAAAAAGCCCAGAACATTGCTGATCTGGGCTTGAATAAAATTTGGCAACGACCTACTCTCCCACATTTTACTGCAGTACCATTG
>CAIKLP010000054.1 GCA_903828245.1 uncultured bacterium
ATCTATAATTGTTCCGCTACCAACACCACCCATGGTTAAACCATTGATTTCGTTGTTTGCAGAGAAAGGAATACCACTATATTCGATACGCACGTATCTAATGATACCTGAGTTATCTGCAGCGTTTGTTCCACCATATTGACCATCACCGGCTGCGTTATTTACACCACCCTCGATAGTTGCTTGTCCACCCACTGGATTAATAGGTGCATTACCTAATACAATTATACCACCCCAATCACCATAAGTACGGGTACCTGCTGGCTCATCAGAAGTGAAAACAATTGGTTTGTCAACTGTACCATCGGCAACTAATTTACCACCTCTAGTTACAATTAATGTTCCTTTAGTTAATTTAATTCCTCTTACAATGGTACCTGGCTGAATAGTCAAAGTAGCATTTGAGTCAATGTAGATAAATCCATCCATACGATAGACTTTATCATTTGTCCAAGTGGTGTTGGTCGTAATGTGACCTGAAACCGTTTGGAACTGTGCTTTTGCAAAAGTATTTGCAAAAAACATGATCATTACAGCAAGTAATAATTTTTTCATAAAGCTTTTAGTTTTTTTTCAAATTTAAATCGGCAATATTATGCAAATGTTAAGAATAAGTTATTTAAAAGTTTTTTAAATTAAAAAGGCAGCCCTAAGGCTGCCTTTTTAAAAACCATATGAATATTTATTTTAAAACTTATAAGAAAGGGCAAATGAATAAGTAGTTCCGAAATTAGTACGCTCAATTAAATTATCTTTTTCGGCATTAAACACTTTATTCTTATCCATATCTTGATAATAATCTCTGCTTTGATTTAAGATATCTGAGATGGTTGCTTTTAATTCGAACTTATTTAAGAAAGTTTTAGAAACTTGAAGATCTAACATATTACGTGGCGCTTCCCAAACGTTTTCGTATCCTAAGAAACCAGCTTCTCTAATTCTTCTACCAATAACATTGTATAAAATAGTTGCTCCAAAAGCACTTTCTGCATTATAATAACTCAATGAAGAATTGATTAGATATGGAGACTGACCTTGTAATGGTCTAATTGAATCCTGCACATTTGGGTTTCCTCTTAAATCTACACTTGATTCAATTCTTGCAAAATTAGTAGCAATGGTAAAGTTATCCCAACCTTCCCAGGCTAAAGCATTGAAATTATTTAAGAAGTTCAACTTCTTACGGAACTCCAATTCGATACCATAATTAACCGCCGATTTTACGTTTAAGAATGATTTAGTGCGATTACTACCGCCTAAATAAACTGCCTCGATTGGATCTTTAAATTTTTTGTAAAATGCGGTTGCTGAAAATATTTCACCAGCCGTTGGATACAATTCGTATCTCACATCAAAGTTGTTGATTAATGCACGCTTCAAATTAGGATTTCCTAAAATTAAAGTATTCGTAATAAAATCTTCGAATTCGAAAGGAGCTAATTCTCTAAACTCTGGTCGAGAAACGGTTTTAGAATAAGCCAATCTTAAATTAGCTTTTTCATTAATGGCATAAGTAAAATTAACAGATGGTAAAATGTCTTTGTTAGTGGTATCTACTATTGTTTGACCTGTTGAAGAAGTAAGCGTTACATTGTTTGACTCTACCCTTGCTCCCCAAACTAATCTTACTTTTGTATTTATTCGACTATCAAATAAAATATAGGCCGCATTTAAATTATTCTTTGCCGAATAATTCGCTGTTGGATTGGTAATGTCTTGTAAAATAAAACCATTTAACGGCCCAACAGTATCTTGTAAATTTCCTATATCAAAAATTTGAGATGGATCTAAAGATTTCATCGAATCTGTAAGTCCAAAACCTAGCTGCTTGTATGCAAAAAATCTTGCGTCAAATTCTCTCGATCTTTGTTGTGTCCAAACACCTATTTTGATAACACTTTTATCACCCGTTTGAGGGTCAGGAATGGTTAAATCAGAACCAATGGAATAATTATCCTCGTTTAATTTCGAATAAAATTTTCTAGAGTTTTTATCTGGATTTTGACCAATCTGAACTAGATAAGGACTTTCTGGCGCCCAGGCTGCTTTACTATAAGCTAATGTTCTAGAATTTGGTTCATCTCTCAAAACTTTACTGTAGCCTGCATTCACTCTCCATTTCATTTGATTTGCAAATTGCTTATCGAAATTTAATTGAGAAGACAATAACTTCTTACTAACGTATTCGTATGAATAAGCTTTGATTAAAACGGTATCAGATTGACCTGACAATAAATCATATCCATCTCTTAATACCGTATTGTTATCGGTATTGATACTTAAAATATTTTTGAAGGATATTTTTGAATTTTCTCCAATTTGATAAGATGCATTTGCAATGGCACCCCATGCAACATTATTTCTGTAGTTATCATCTTTGAAATTAAATAACCTACCATCGTTATCAAAATCTTGTCTTTGAATTCTATTAAAACGATAAGTATTATTATAGGTTACACCAGCAACTAAACCTGCATCTCTACCCGCAATTTTAGTTTTTGAACCGTATAACATTTGAAAGTTTGAACCTGGTATTGCCGTTTGTTTTTCGTATCCCCAATCATTTTTAACAGTTCGTGTAATAGCAGCTGTTTTGTATACACTACTAGGGAAATCTGCTCTTGCAGGTAAATCTTTTACAAAATTTCTGCTTCCATCATCAATACCGAAAAAATCGTACTTACCTTTTGTTGAATTTTGATAAAATGCTTTTCCCGTAGAAGCATCGTTATAATTTGAACCAACTGTTACACTTAAAAAAGGTTCGTCAGGAAAATCTTTGGTATTTAATTGAATTACACCACCCGCAAAATCACCTGGAAGATCTGGTGTTGCGGCTTTAGTAACCGTTAAATTATCTAATAAATTAGATGGGAAAATATCGAATGCAAAAGCTCTTCTGTCTGGCTCTGTACTTGGCAATGGTGAACCATTGATCAATGCCACATTGTAACGATCACTTAATCCTCTGATCACTACAAATTTATTATCTTGAATACTTGCACCACTCACACGCTTTAAAACATCACTGGTATTTCTATCTGGCGAACGCTTGATGATATCTGAAGATATACCATCTGAAATGGCAATGTTATTTTTTTGAATAGTGTATAAAGATCCTAAACTTTCTCTTTTATAAGTGGAGGTAATCACCACTTCAGATACTGCTTTAGAATTTTCTTCCATTGCAACATTTAAAGTAGTTGTTTTACCAGATGTTACCATTACCCCATCAATTGATTTAGTATTGTAGGCAAGATATTTAACCAAAATTTTATACGCTCCTTGTGGTAAATTTAATTCGTATTGGCCGTCAAAGTTGGTTTGTACACCAATGGTAGTACCATCTACCAAAACAATTGCACCAATAATTGGGTCGTTGTTTACTTTGTCTAAAATTTTTCCAATAATTTTACCTTTGGGTTTTTGTTCGGTATTTGCTTGCGCAACCGTCAATTTCATTGTTAGCAATAGAAAAAGGCTAAGAAATGCAATCTTTTGAAAAGTATGTTTCATTGTCAGTTTAATGTATTGCAAAAGTAGCCCTGCAATGTTAAGCTGATGTTAACAACATATTAATTAATGGTTTTAAATAATTTCTAAATAGCTGTTATTTAGGACTTTTACTGACGGCTCTGATAGGGAATGCCTATTTTCTTAAATACAAAATGGATCAACCAGATGGGACCAATTAGCAAAAAACGTAAATCGTCGAAAAAAGAAGGCTTTTTCCCTTCAATATGGTGGCCGATAAACTGAAATATCCAAGAAATGACAAATAGAATGGAGAAAAATTGCCACATCTGCATTCCACCGGCGAGCGCATTCAACTCCACTAAAACAATTAAATAGGAAAATAGCCCAATTATAATAATCATGGCGAAAGCAAGAATGGGTGATAATTGGTAATAATAATACAAAGCAAATGCAATAACAATAGAAGCCCAATTAAAAAAAGGATAGGCCGCCATAAATGCCGGCATCGGAATGGCCCAAATTAAACCAAGCAAACTAAATACAATGGTTGGCACTGCAATCCAGTGTATGGTTTTGTTGATTTTATTTTGATGGCTTTCGCTATATTTTGCAAAAAGTTGATCTAATTTAGTCATGCAATTGCGTTATTAATTTTAAACAAAAATGGCTTGGTTATCACCAAGCCATTTAAATTATTTTGCATAAGAAACAGCTCTTGTTTCTCGAATTACGGTTACTTTCACTTGACCTGGATAAGTCATTTCTGTTTGAATGCGTTCTGCAATATTGAAAGCTAAAGCTTCTGAATCTTTATCAGAAATTTTTTCTGCTTCTACTATTACGCGCAACTCTCTACCCGCTTGAATGGCAAAAGTTTTTTCTACTCCAGGATACGATAAAGCTAAGCTCTCCATATCTTTTAATCGTTTGATATAACTTTCTACTACTTCTCTTCTTGCACCCGGTCTTGCGCCCGAAATAGCGTCACATGCTTGAATGATTGGCGAAAGAATACTCGTCATTTCGATTTCATCGTGATGGGCTCCAATGGCATTACAAACTTCTGGATGCTCCTTATATTTCTCTGCCAATTGCATACCTAAAATAGCATGCGGCACTTCTGGATTTTCTTCCGAAACTTTTCCAATGTCGTGCAATAAACCTGCACGCTTAGCCATCTTCACATTCAATCCTAATTCGGTTGCCATGATCGCACAGAAGTTGGCTACTTCTCTAGAATGTTGTAATAAATTTTGACCATAAGAAGAGCGGTATTTCATACGTCCAATCATGCGGATTAATTCTGGATGTAATCCATGAATACCTAAATCGATTACAGTACGTTCGCCTGTTTCAATAATTTCTTCTTCTAATTGCTTACGCGTTTTAGCAACTACTTCCTCGATTCTTGCTGGGTGAATACGACCGTCGGTTACTAAACGATGCAATGACAAACGGGCTAACTCTCTTCGCACTGGATCAAAGCCAGATAAAATAATTGCTTCTGGTGTATCATCTACAATAATTTCGATTCCTGTAGCGGCTTCTAAAGCCCTAATATTTCTACCTTCTCTACCAATAATTCTACCTTTCACTTCGTCGCTTTCAATATTGAAAACCGAAACCGTGTTTTCGATAGCCGCTTCTGTCGCAGAACGCTGAATAGTTTGAATCACAATTTTCTTAGCTTCTTTAGCAGCAGTCATTTTAGCATCTTCTACAATGTCTTTGATCATCGACATGGCATTGGTTTTGGCCTCATCTTTTAAAGCTTCTATCAATTGCGATTTTGCTTCTTCGACAGATAAACCAGAAATTTTTTCCAATTGCTTTACTTGTATTTGATGCGATTGTTCTACCTCTGCTTTTTTCTTATCTAATAATTCTTGCTGACGCGCTAATTGCTGGCGTTGAGTGTCTAACTCCGTTTCTTTTCGTGTAGCGTTTTCTATCTTTTGACCTAAAGATTGCTCTTTTTGCTTCAAAGAATTATCACGCTGCGCTGCCAAATTGTTTTTATTATTGATTTCCTGCTCATGCTCTGCCTTCAATTGTAAAAACTTTTCTTTGGCTTCCAGCATCTTATTCTTCTTCAGAATTTCGCCTTGCGATTCTGCCTCTTTTAAGATTTGGCTTGCCTTTTCTTTCGAATTTTGTTCATGGTCATTTAAACCTTTTTTAAGTACTACGCGAGCAATTAAAAAACCGGCTAGCAATGTCACTATACCTACTACTATTAATTCTATTGTCATATTTAAAATATAAAACCGTTAAAAATTTTGCATAGCCTTGTATTGAAGATCCAACACGAAACGCACAAAACCTTTAACGGTTTGTTATCAGATTAATATTTATTGCTTGAACAAGTACTCCGTTAGCTTTTTATCTATTTGCTCAATTTTTTGAGTTACAGTTAGGCTCGTGGTACTTTGTTGTCTATCTAAATTCAAATGTTCCGTAGCAATTTGCAAAACACACATAGAGAGTAAGTCTTGCTTATCGCGTACTGCATAGTTTTCTTGAAATTCCTTTAAACGGTCATTCACTAATTTTGCAGCCTTCCGAACATTTTCTTCATCCTCGCTATTTATTTTCAAAGGATAAACCCTGTCGGCAATATTAATTTTTATGGAGATTTCTCCCATTTTTTCTGATGTTTCGCTATTGCTTATTTATTCAATATAGCTATACACTTATCTATTTCTCGCACAAAATCGTTAATTTTTGCTTTAATGTCAAGTGTCTTTTCATCTGAGCCTGCTACAGTTTTGGCCAATTTCAGCATATTATGCTTCTCATCTAGCTCATTTAGCTGCGTTTTAAGCTCATTTGCGCTCTTTTTAAATTGTTCGTTTTCTGTTAATAAAAGTTCATTTTGCTCTTTTAAAGCATCGCAATACTCCAGTAGCATATCTACTTTTCGTTCAATGGTCTCTATGCCTTTCGGTAAAGCTGTCATTTGGAGTAATCTTTTATTTGGCTTTTATCTTCAATGAGTACTAAGGTACAAAAAAACATTAGGCTTTTCGAATTTCGGCTCCCGCTTCTTTTTCGAATGCTTTGATCAGTTTTTCCATTACTTTATCAATTTCTGTGTCTGTAAGTGTTTTTTCGGCATCTTGAAGCACAAAACTCAGCGCATACGACTTTTTACCTTCCGGTAATTTATCTCCTTCAAAAACATCAAACACGCTAACCTCTTTAAGTAAATGCTTTTCTGCTTGCAAGGCCATTTTCTTTAAATCTTCGAATTTAATGGCCTTATCAATTAACATAGATAAATCTCTTTTAACCGATGGGAATTTTGCCAGGGTTTCGAAATTTGCCTTTTTTGCTTTAACCGCATCAAAAATAGTTTTCCATTGAAAATCGGCAATCCAAACTGGCTGGTCAATATCCATCTTTTTCAAAACCGATTTTTGAACCAATCCTACAAAAACCAAAGCATTATTGTTTTTTGTTAAATATTGAAAACCCGAACCTAAAACCGAATCAGAAAAATCAGTAATGGTATGTGCTGCAATTCCCAACCTATCAAATAATTTATCGACTATAGATTTTATGGTGTAGGCCGAAACTTTTTCTTGTTTTTCATGCCAATTTTCGGCGGTTTTATTTCCTGTCAAGAATAAAGTTAAGTGCGGAATTTCTTTGTATCCTTTTTCTTTTAAATGATACGAACTACCAAACTCAAACATTTTTAAATCTGTTTGCTTTCTATTTTGATTATAATTAACAGCTTCTAACCCTGAAAAATATAAGGTATTTCTTAATACCGCTAATTCGTTACTTAAAGGATTTAAAATTTTAACAGTATTCTGTAAGTCGTATTGCTCTTGATATGCAGCCGTTGTAAGCGAATTAGACATGATTTCGGTATACCCGTTATCGCAAAGAAATGCGGCCACCATATTTTGCAAATCATCTTCGTCGGGCTGATTACTAAACGATAAAGAAGAACGCAATTGCGTAGGCATTTCAATATTATTTAATCCGTAAATTCTTAATATTTCTTCGATCACATCGCAAGCACGCGTCACATCTACTTTTGCAGTAGGAATACTTAAATGCAAGGTATCTCCTTCTTCTTTTTCGATGGTTATGTCTAAACCTGTTAATATTTCTTTAATACGAGCCGCTGGAATTTCTTTACCAATTAAACGAGTAGTTTGCTGATAAGACAATTGCACTTTTGCCGGTGTTATTTTTTCAGGATAAAAATCAAATGCATCTGCTGCAATCGTTGCTCCTGCAATTTCTTTTAATAAATCAACTGCATAAGACAAGGCATTCATCGGCATATTAGGATCTGTTCCTCTTTCGAATCGGAAGGAACTATCCGATTTTAAATTATGCACCTTTGAAGATTTTCTAACACTTACCGCATCAAAATAAGCAGATTCTAAAAAGATACTTTGTGTGTTTGTATCTACACAAGCATTTAGTCCACCCATCACACCCGCTAAACACATTGGCACTTGCGCATCTGCGATAATTAAATCGGTAGGAAATAATTTACGGCTAATGCCATCGAGTGTAACAAGCTGCTCTCCTTCTTTTGCATTCCTTACATTGATTTGTGCACCTTGTACTTTAGCAAAATCAAATGCATGCATTGGTTGACCCAAACTATGACAAACATAATTGGTAATATCTACCACATTATTGATTGGCTTTAATCCGATCATTTGTAATTTATTTTTTAACCAATCGGGAGAATCTGCTACTGTAATATTTGATAAATAAATTCCTGAATATCTTTTACACGCTGCGGTTGCTTGCACTTGAATGGCCAATCCATTGTTTGCACTTTCCTTTAATGTAGCAGTTGCTTGCGTTTTTAAATTTGTTTTTAAAATGGCCGCTAAATCTCTTGCCACGCCTAAGTGCGATGCGGCATCGGCTCTGTTGGGCGTTAAGCCAATTTCAAAAACATAATCTGCGGCAATTTGAAAATAATCTTTGGCCAACATTCCTACTGGCACAGTTTCGGGAAGCACTAGAATACCTTCGTGCGAATTTCCAATGCCAATTTCATCTTCTGCACAAATCATCCCTTCAGAAACTTCGCCTCGGATTTTTGATTTACTAATTTTAAATGGTTCGCCTGCTAATGGATAAACCATACAACCAACCATAGCCACAATTACTTTTTGATTTGCTGCAACATTTGAAGCGCCGCAAACAATTTGTAATAAATCTGGACCACCCACATCGACTTTAGTAATACTCAATCGGTCTGCATTGGGATGTTGAATTCTTTCGACAACTTTACCCACTACTAATCCTTCTAATCCTCCTTTAATAGATTCTACTTTTTCTAAGCTTTCTACTTCTAAGCCAACATCGGTTAAAAAAACACTCAACGCTTCTGGCGTATGATTGATATCGATAAAATCTTTAAGCCACTGATAAGAAATCTTCATTTATATAATGCTATTGATAAGGAAACCTATTTTCAAACAGTACAAATGTATACAAAAGGAAGGATTTTTTATAGTACTTAAAGCTTGCCTTGGTCGGC
>CAIKLP010000055.1 GCA_903828245.1 uncultured bacterium
ACTTGGAGCGCATGTGATGGCCCAGGATTATGCTATGAAAGAATTGAGTAAAATGTGATAGCCAATAATTTTTATGAAAGCAGACGGAAACACCGTAAAAGATATTTTGAATAATGTACCCCCAGATAGGTTGGTAGCTTTTAATAAATTGCACGAAACCATTGTTAAAAGTTTACCCAAAGGTTTTGAAGCAGGCATAAGCTATGGAGGTTTAGGCTATGTGGTGCCACATAAACTATATCCTGCAGGTTACCATTGCAAACCAACAGAGCCTTTACCTTTTGCTTCTATTGCATCACAAAAAAATACAATTAATTTTTATCATATGGGCATTTACGCCGATCCTAAATTATTGGATTGGTTTGTAAGCGAGTATCCAAAGCACAGTAAAGTAAAACTTGATATGGGAAAGAGTTGTATCAGGTTCAAAAATTTTGACGAAATTCCGTATAAACTAATTGCCGAATTGATGAAAAAAATAAGCGTAAAAGATTGGGTGAATCAATACGAAACACTTTATAAACCTAAGCCTAAGAAATAATATTCTGAAATGAAAATCCTCATACAATCACAAAGAGATTTTTTTAATTCGAATCAAACTAAAAGTATTGATTTTAGAATTGCCCAATTGCTCAAGCTGCGCAAGCTTTTGCAAGCAAACGAGCAAATTTTAAATGAAGCCATTTATGCAGATTTTCAAAAATCTGCTTTCGATACCTATACCAACGAGCTCAGTATTTTATATGCCGAGATCGACGAAAGTGTGCGAAAAATAAAAAATTGGGCCAGTCGCAAAAGGGTAAGTACCAATTTCGTTAACCTACCTGCAAAAAGCTATATCGTGCCCGAACCATTAGGCGTATGTTTAATTATTGGCGCATGGAATTACCCATATCAATTGTCTTTTGGCCCAGCCATTGCAGCAATTGCGGCGGGTAATACGGTTGTATTAAAGCCCAGCGAATTACCCATTCGAACAAGCCAAGTAATGGCTAAAATGATCAACGAAAATTTTGATCCTGCATTTTTTAAAGTAGTAGAAGGGAGCATTCCCGAAACTAATGCACTTTTAGCAGAGCGTTTCGATAAAATATTTTTTACAGGAAGTGTAGCCGTTGGTAAAATTGTTTACCAAGCGGCAGCTAAATATTTAACTCCGGTAACGCTCGAGTTAGGCGGCAAAAGCCCTGCAATTATTACCGATGCAGCCAATTTAAAACTTCATGTTAAACGAATTGTTTGGGCAAAATTTATCAATGCAGGGCAAACTTGTATTGCACCCGATTATATATTATTGCCTAAAACTTTGGAGCAAGAATTTTTAACTTTAGCGAAAGCCGAAATTGCTCAAGAGCATTTCTCGGTTGCGAACGATAACTATGTACAAATTATCAATACCAAAAATGTACAGCGTTTAGCTAATTTACTAGATCCTGCAAAAGTATTTTGTGGTGGTAGTTTTAATGAGCAAACGCGCGTGTTTGAGCCTACCATTATGCAACAAGTAAACTTCGATGATAAAATAATGCAAGAAGAAATTTTTGGTCCTATTTTACCAGTCATTACTTACGAAAATTTGGACGAAGCCATTTCGGAAATTAAAAAAAGAGAAAAGCCGCTATCTTGCTATGTATTTACAAGTAGTACTACCTTAAAAAATAAAATCATCAACGAACTTTCTTTTGGTTCGGGTGCCATTAACGAATGCATTATGCAAATTACCAATAGCAATATGCCTTTTGGTGGAGTGGGCGAAAGTGGCATTGGTGCTTATCATGGCGAGTTTGGCTTTAAAACTTTTTCGCATTTTAAGAGTATGCTCGAAAAACCATCGTGGTTCGAACCAAGTTTAAAATACTACCCGCGCACAAAATTTAAATTCAATTTAATTAAATTTTTAATGCGTTTATCTTAATGGCATGAATCCAAAAGTAGACGATTATTTATTGAGAATTACTTCTTGGCAAGATGAATTAAGCCTGCTCAGAAATATACTACTCGAATGTGGTTTAACGGAAGAATTAAAATGGGGAGTACCTTGTTATGTATTCGAAAGTAGCAATATTATTCTTTTACAAAATTTTAAAGCCTACTGCGCCATTGGATTTTTAAAAGGCGCTTTATTACAAGATACCAAAGGCTTATTGAAAAAACTTGGTGAGCATACGCAAGGGGGAAGGGTATTGCCCTTTACAAATACCAAAGAAATTGTAAAGCAAAAGGCTTTAATTAAAGCGTATATTTTTGAAGCCATTGAATTGGAAAAGGCAGGTTTAAAAATAACCACTAGTGCTGCGGCAATCGAATTACCCGAAGAGCTCGAGCATCAATTCAAAAAAAATGCTGCTTTTAAAAAGGCATTTTATCAATTAACACCCGGCAAACAAAGAGCCTATCTTATTCACTTTACAGGCGCTAAACAAAGTGCCACGCGTACCAGTCGCATCGAAAAATACACTCCACAAATATTATGTGGTAAAGGCTTCTACGACTGTACCTGCGGCCTTTCCAAAAAAATGCCTATTTGCGATGGTTCGCATAAATTTGCGCGTTAGCTTTTTTAAGCTAAATTTGTGTTTTAACAAAAATAATATGATTGGATTAAGCGAACAGGAACAACAACGCAGAGAAAGCATGCAAGAGTTAATGCGATTGGGCATCGACCCATTTCCGGCTGCAACTTTTGAAATCAATGCTACGGCTAAAGATATATTAGCCAATTTCGAAAAAAATCCAACGGACTATCAGCAAATTTCTATTGCAGGAAGAATCATGAGTCGTAGAATTATGGGAAATGCTTCTTTTGTAGAATTACAAGATGCAAGCGCCCGCATTCAATTATATATTAAACGCGACGATATTTGCCCCGACGAAGACAAAACTTTATACAATACGGTTTTCAAAAAATTATTAGACATAGGCGATATAATTGGCGTAACCGGTTATGTGTTTACGACACAAACCGGCGAAATTAGTATACATGTTGCTTCCTTTGATATTTTAACAAAATCGTTAAGACCATTGCCTGTTGTTAAAA
Source organism: uncultured bacterium (assembly GCA_903828245.1). Lineage (GTDB taxonomy): Bacteria > Bacteroidota > Bacteroidia > Sphingobacteriales > Sphingobacteriaceae > CAIKLP01. The sequence continues at coordinate 3,038 of CAIKLP010000055.1, forward strand.
CCGACGCCGATGGTAAAGAGCACAATGCTGTTACCGATGCCGAATTTAGGTACCGCCAACGTTATGCCGATTTAATTATTAACCAACAAGTGCGCGATGGTTTTCGTAAGCGTACGCAAATTGTACAATCGCTTCGAAATACTTTTAATGCCAACGGATATTTAGAGGTGGAAACGCCCATTTTACAAGCCATTCCGGGTGGTGCAGCGGCTCGTCCGTTTATAACGCATCACAATGCTTTAGATATTCCTTTGTATTTAAGAGTAGCAAACGAATTGTATTTGAAGCGTTTAATTGTGGGTGGTTACGAGGGCGTATACGAGTTTGCCAAAGATTTTAGAAACGAAGGTATGGATCGTACGCACAATCCAGAGTTTACTGTTTTAGAAATTTATGTAGCCTACAAAGACTACAATTGGATGATGGATTATACAGAAGAAATGCTAGAGCGCGTAGCACTCGATTTGCATGGGCAAACCAAAGTGCAAATGGGCGAACATACCATCGATTTTCAACGACCATTTAAACGCATCAGCATGTACGATTCGATTAAAGAATTTACTGGTGTGGATATTTCGGAAATGGATGAAAACCAATTGCGCGCTACTTGTCAGCAATTAGGTATTGAAGTAGCAGACTCCATGGGAAAAGGAAAATTAGTCGATGAAATTTTTGGTGCCAAATGTGAGCATCATTATATTCAACCAACTTTTATTACTGATTACCCAGTAGAAATGTCGCCGCTTACTAAAAAACACAGAACAAAAGCAGGCTTAGTAGAGCGTTTCGAATTAATGGTGAATGGAAAAGAATTAGCCAATGCTTATTCAGAATTAAACGACCCAATGGAACAACGCGAAAGATTCGAAGAGCAAGTTGCTTTGATGGAGCGTGGCGACGACGAAGCCATGTTTATTGATCACGACTTTTTAAGAGCGTTAGAATATGGTATGCCGCCTACCGCAGGCATGGGTATTGGCATTGATCGTTTAACGATGATCATGACTAACAACGCATCAATCCAAGATGTATTATTCTTTCCGCAAATGCGCCCCGAAAAAATTACCCAAACAGGCAGCGTCGATGATTTTGTAAAAATTGGTGTACCTGCAGCATGGGTTCCTGTTTTACAAAAAATGGGTTTTAACTCGGTCGAAGAATTAAAAGCAGGCAATGCCAATAAAGTATTCAACGATATGGGAGGCATGCGTAAGAAATTAAAATTAGATATTACTATTCCTAGCAAAGAAGAAGTGACGAAATGGTTTGCCTAATCCAACCATAAAATCATCAACCAAAAAAAATAAATAAAAAAAACCGCTAAAATATTTTAGCGGTTTTTTTATGATAAGCCGAAGCCGAAATGATTATCTAACTAATTTAGTAGCATTAAGTTCTATGTCTACTTTAACTATACCAAACATAGTGGTATCAGTTTGTGAACCCTTCATGTTTAATTTATTACCTGTAATGGTAGCGGTAAACAAAGTTGTATCATATGGTACAGCTGATTTATTAATAAGCTGTAAATTTGTACCTGTTAAAGTATAATAAGAAGTATCATTCACATAAGCACCAGTTGAATCTTTTTCAATGCCTATCGCTAAGCCATTAGCAGTAAAGTTTATGGTAAAGCTATCTGCAGGGTATGTCGTAGAATCTGCTTGAACCTTTTGGCCGTCAATAGAAAATTCAACTTTTTCTTTAGTAACTCCCCAAAAGCCAACAATTGGAGCACTTGGTTCAACGGTATTGTCTTCTGTACATGCTGTAATGCTCATTAAAGCAAAGGCTAATAAGCCTAAAATTTGGAAATTTTTTTTCATGGTTTTTTTAATTGGTTAATGAATACGCTACAAACGCTTGTTTGTATCTTTGGCATAGAAAATCAAAAAATTGCATATTTGAAAATGGATTTAGCATTAATTAAATATTTAACATCCGAAAAATGGGCTAAAGAACTGGCGCCAAGTTTCAAAATGCCTTATTTTATTGAATTAGCTAGCTTTCTCCAAAAAGAATTGGCAGCCCAAAAAACCATTTTTCCTGCCTTGCCCCAGGTTTTTGAAGCATTCAATTTATGTGATTTGGATCAAGTTAAAGTGGTGATTATTGGCCAAGATCCTTACCATCAAGCGGGGCAAGCCAATGGATTGGCTTTTTCGGTAAGCAAGGGCCAGTCATTACCACCCTCGCTCCGAAATATATTTAAAGAATTAAATAGCGATTTAAATATCAATCTACCAAATGGCGATTTATCGGCATGGGCAAAACAAGGGGTGCTATTATTGAATACCGTTTTAACAGTCGAAGCCGCAAAGCCAAATGCGCACAACAATAAAGGATGGGAAATATTTACCGATCAAATCATTCGGTTATTGAATGAACAAGGCCAACCACTGGTTTTTATACTTTGGGGCAAACCTGCGCAATCAAAAATTAAATGCATAGATACCAGCAAACATTTTTGTGTTCAATCGCCGCATCCTTCGCCATTGGCTGCTTACAGGGGTTTCTTTGGGTCAAAACCATTTTCAAAAACCAATAATTATTTAAAAAGCCAGGGCAAAGCACCTATAGTTTGGTAATATTTCTTAATTTAGTTTGTATCAAAATAATATGTCCGAAAACTCTTTAGATCAAGTACACCGCAGTGTCAAAATCCCCTCGGGTAAAAACCCTTGGAAAAAGCTTTTTGCTTTTGTGGGGCCGGCATACCTGGTGAGTGTAGGTTATATGGATCCGGGCAATTGGGCAACCGACATAGCGGGCGGTAGTGTTTTTGGCTATCAACTTATTTGGGTTTTATTGCTTTCGAATTTAATGGCGCTTTTATTGCAAAGTTTAAGCGCGCGTTTAGGCATTGTGCGAGGGCTCGATTTAGCGCAAGCCTCGCGTGCCAGTTATCCTACAATCATTAATATTCCATTATATATTTTAGCCGAAATTGCCATAGCGGCTTGCGACCTTGCCGAAATAATTGGTATGGCCATTGGCTTGCAATTATTATTTGGCATGCCTTTAATCCTGGGCATTTCGATTTCGGTACTCGATACCATTTTACTTTTATTTTTAATGAATAGGGGCATTAAAATACTCGAACGATTTATTATTTCATTAGTAGTCATTATTGGGGTTTCTTTTTTAATAGAAATGTTTATTGTGCAGCCCGATTTTGTAGCCATTGGTAAAGGCTTTATTCCATCGGCTTTGAGCGCCGATGCCTTGTACATTGCCATTGGTATTATTGGCGCAACGGTGATGCCGCATAATTTATATTTACATTCTTCTTTGGTTCAAACTCGTTCGATTAAAAAAACTTTTAAGGGCATAAAAGATGCCATCAAATATAATTTTATTGATTCGACTATTGCCCTTAACTTGGCATTTTTTGTAAACGCAGCTATTTTAATTTTAGCAGCTGCCGCATTTCATAATAATGGTTTTCAACAAGTAGCAGAAATTCAAGATGCGCACCGTTTACTTTCACATATTTTTGGAAATTTAGCACCTACCTTATTTGCCATTGCTTTAATTTGCGCTGGCCAAAGCTCAACGGTAACAGGCACTTTAGCTGGGCAAATAATTATGGAAGGTTATTTAAATTTACGCATTAGGCCTTGGCTGCGTAGGTTAATTACCCGTTTACTGGCGGTAGTTCCGGCTATGTTTACGATCTATTATTTCGGCGAAGCTTCGCTCGGAAAACTACTTATTTTTTCGCAGGTAATTTTGAGTTTACAATTAGGCTTTGCCATTATTCCACTTATTCATTTTACTTCTGATAAAAAAGAAATGAAAGAATTTGCCATAGGTTGGAAGGTAAAATTAATGGCTTGGCTTGCGGCATTAATAGTAGTTAGCTTAAATGTGAAATTGGTCATCAATCAATTAAGTAGTTGGTTAGCCCTTACGCCAGAGAATTTAAATTCAATAGAAATAGTAGTGATTATTTGTTTGCTACTATCGGCCATTTTATTGATTTATATTTTTCTAGCACCCTTTTTTAATATTCAATTCACTAAAAATTTAATTCCACATGGCATTGCAGAAAACTTTA
>CAIKLP010000056.1 GCA_903828245.1 uncultured bacterium
ACAAGGTGTGTGGCAGTTTAAAGAGTTGCAAACAAAAAATGGATTACCTGCAAACAATACCTATGATGTTCATTTTGGTGTTGCAAATGCAAGTATTGTAGATAGCCTACAAGTTTTATGGACCGATGGCCGAACAAGTAATTATCGATTTTTAAAAACAAATGAAACTTATTTATTAAGCCCAAATTTAATTCCTGAATTAATTCCGGCTAATATTTCAATAGCAAATGAACCCGAAGTTTTGCATGATTTAGCGATACAAATTCATGCTGATTCTATGAAACTAGGAAACACCTATAGTGTGAGTATTGCCTATCAAAATAAGGGAATGTTGAGTCAAGATATTAGCATAGAATTGCAAACAAACGCCTATAGCAAATTACTCAATGCCTATCCAAAAGTCAATAAAATAGATACACAGGGACTTGTTTGGAAAATAAATGCGGTGCCCGCAAAATCGGAGGGAAGGGTAGTAGTTTCCCTGTTTTTTGAAAACAATGTCAAAAGCATTTTAACTCCACAATTCTTAAAAGCTAGGATATATCCAATTGCAACAGACGAAGATAAATCTTCAAATATGGCAATGATTGAACAAGAAATTATTTGGAATCCGACGAAGTAAAAATTATTTCAAGAAATTAGCCGCCACTTTTGCGTCTTTCATTCCTGCTGCATAATCATAAAAACCTTTACCAGATTTTACGCCTAAATCGCCAGCGGTAACCATTTTTACTAATAATGGACAAGGTGCATATTTTGGATTTCCAAAACCATCATGTAATACATTAAGTATGGCTAAGCAAACATCAAGACCAATAAAATCGGCTAATTGAAGCGGACCCATAGGATGAGACATACCTAATTTCATTACGGTATCAATTTCTGCAACACCGGCAATTCCTTCAAATAAAGAATAAATAGCTTCGTTGATCATGGGCATTAAAATACGGTTGGCAATAAAACCTGGATAGTCATTTACCAGTGTGGGAGTTTTACCAATTTTAATAGACATTTCCATAATGGTATCGCAAACTGCTTGTGAAGTTTGGTAACCTTTAATTACTTCTACCAATTTCATAATAGGAACCGGATTCATAAAATGCATACCAATTACTAATGCAGGACGCGTGGTAACGGCTGCAATTTCGGTAATAGAAATAGAAGAAGTATTGGTTGCTAATATGGCATTTGCTGAAGCCAATGCTGATAGATCTGTAAAAATTTTCTTTTTAATAGTAGGGTTTTCTGTAGCAGCTTCAATGATTAAATCGGCATTTTTAACGCCATCTGCTAAAGAAGTATAAGTAGTAATGTTTGCAAGTGTTTGCGTTTTAATTTCCTCGCTAATACTTCCTTTACTCACCATACGATCGAGGTTTTTGGCAATGGTGGCTAATGCCTTTGCTAATGCTTCAGGATTAATATCTATCAAGGCTACTGCATAACCATTTTGTGCAAATGTATGAGCAATACCATTACCCATTGTTCCCGAACCTATTACTGAAATATTTTTCATTGATTTTTTTCTTACAATATTAGAATTTTGAAATGATTTTTTCAAGTACTTCCATTCCTTGATCGATATGTTGTTTTTCGATAATTAAAGCGGGTCTAAAACGAATAGTTTGGTGGCCGCAACCTAAAAACATCACATTGTTTTGCATTCCTTTATTTACAAAATTATCTCTCATTTCTTTACTTGGAAAATCAAATGCAGAAATTAATCCTTTACCTCTTACATTCGAAACAACTTCGTATTTAGCCGCAATTTGATGCAAACTATCTTGCAAGTAAGCTCCTGTTGAAGCTGCATTTGCTAATAAATGATCTTCTTCGATAATTTCCATTACTTTAGCCGAACGTACCATGTCTACAAGGTTTCCGCCCCAAGTAGAATTAATTCTAGAAGAAACTTTGAAAACATTCGTTTCTATTTCGTCCACTTTATTACCGGCTAAAATTCCGCAAACTTGCATTTTCTTACCAAAGGCTAAAATATCTGGTCTTGCTTTAGCGCCAAAATGTTCGTGTGCCCAAAACTTACCCGATAGTCCTACACCTGTTTGTACTTCATCGTAAATTAAAAAGCAATCGTTTTCGTCTGCTAAAACCCTTAATTTTTCTAAAAATTCTTGACGGAAATGATTGTCGCCACCTTCTGATTGAATGGGTTCAATAATGATCGCACAAATTTCGTCTGTGTTATCTTGAAATGCTTGTTTGATTTGTGCAATGCTGATGGCTTCTCTTTGCTCAACATCTGCAATGCTTTCGGGCGTTAATGGAAATTTAATTTTAGGATTGCTCACCCTAGGCCAATCAAATTTTGCAAACCATTTGGTTTTATCTGGTAAGGTATTGGTTAAGCTCAAAGTATAACCCGAGCGACCATGAAATGCCTGTTCGAAATGAAGAATTTTGAATCCTTTTTCTTCTTTATGTCCTTTTTGAAAGTTCTTTTGTACTTTCCAATCCATCGCCACTTTTAAAGCATTTTCTATGGCTAATGAACCACCTGCAATAAAAAAAGCATTGGGTAAATAGCTTGGAATACCCACTCTGCCAAAGGTTTCCACAAAGTGTGCATATTGCGTAGTATAGATATCTGAATTAGAGGGGTTGGTTAATGCAGCCAACATCAAATCTTTTTTGAATTGCTCATCAGCAATCATTTTTGGATGATTATAACCAAGCGGTACAGAAGCAAAACAAGTAAAAAAGTCTAAATATTTTTTGTCGTTTTTACTGTCGTACATCCAAACGCCATTACTTTTTTCCATGTCAAAAACCATATCGTAACCATCGGCTAAAATGTGTTTACTCAATGTGGCTTGTACATCTGAAGGCTTAATTTTTGTGCTATTCATAATTGATGTTTTTTTCAAAAATAATGATAAAAGGCTCAATTCTACGCTTTTGAAATTATAAAGTCAGATTTGGTACTTTTTACTTTATTGTTAGATTATCAAAGATATTGCTTCTGCATTAGCCAATCTAATCAGTAAAAATAGGGGTTTATTGTAGCTTGTCTTTCATACCAAGGTTGCCAATTAAGCCACCCGTATGAATAAATAAGACCTTTTCTCCAGCTTGAATAACACTCTTCTGAATAAGGTCGTACACTGCAAATAATGCTTTGGCCGTATAAACCGGATCTAATAAAATGCCTGTTGCTTGTTGGAATTTTTTCATAAAAGAGATTAATGCAGGGTTGGTTTTTGCATAGGCACCAAAATGATAATCTTCTAGAATGCTATAATGAGTATATGCTGTTTTAGCAATAGTATAATCTACAATTTCTTGAATGCCTTTATGAACAACAACAGCATGTACTTTTGTATTTAAATGATATTTAGCGCAACCATTTAAAATACCGCAAAAGGTACTTCCAGTTCCGGCTGCTAATACCATGTGGTCGAAGGTTTGAGGTAATTCGTCTATTAATTCGGAACAACCTAAAATGGCTTCATCCGAACGGCCTCCTTCATCAATAAAAAAAGCATCCTTGTTATTTGAAAAATATTTTTCGAATAATGCCGCTTTGTTTAAGTAGGAAATTCGGTCAACGAAAATCATTTTCATTCCAAATTGTTCGCAAAGAAATAGGGTATGATTGCTTGCGTCTAGTTCTTCGCCTCTTACAAAACCTACAGATTTAAAGCCTTTCAGCGCGGCAGCACAGGCAGTGGCTAATAAATGATTAGAATAAGCTCCTCCAAAAGTAACCAGCGTTTTTTTGTTTTGTACTTGCGCCGTTTGAATTAAATATTTTAATTTCCGCCATTTATTTCCGGAAATATATGGATGAATTAAATCATCTCGTTTTATATATAACTCAATACCCGCAGGTATTTCAAACTGTATTTGTTCTAAAGGTGAATTTATTTTCATTGAATAATAATTTGGATTATTTCAAATCCAAATTAAAACCTAAACCAACAGAAGTAAGTGGATATTTACCAAATGTTTTACTCGCATTAACGGTTAAAAATAAAAATTTAAAACGACCACCAACCGTTGCAGTTGCACCATTGGCGCCGTCTACATTGATGTTAACTGGATTTGTTAATACATCAGTTACTTTTTTAAGATAATTATCATCTGTTGGTCTATCTTCATATGTGGTTAATGGATAATTACCATTTAATTCAATGGTAGTGGAACTTGCTTGGTAATTTAAACCAACATAAGCAGTGATCATTAATACTTTCTTAGATAAAATTAAACCATAGGTTTGGGCAGTAGTTGTCATAGCAAAAACTTGGTTGTCGAATAATAAAGTTTCCTTTCCAGTTTTCCTAATGTTAGTATCTGGCGCCAATGATAAATTGCTTGATATATTAAATCTGGTAAATCCTGCATAAGCCGATAAATCAAAAGGTAATTTATTGACAAAGGGAATCCATTGTTTTAAGCTGTGTTTAATTCCTAATCCTACCAAACCTATTTTGCCATAATTTGCAACATTATAGGTTGGACAATATCGAATCATTAATTCGGTATTTTTTAACAAGCCAACTGCCAATTGAACCGTTGGAGCACCCGAATAACCTGCACCATATCCAGCTGGGGCACCAAAAGAACTAAAAACCGTATCGGCATTGGTAAATGGACTGGTACCATTTACTTGAAAAACGGCATTATTGCTTCCTATACTTGAGCTACCCGCAAAAGTTTGCCCAACATTATTTGCATTATTTGCATTATTTGCAAGTGTTAAATTTTGAAAAACCAATTTACTAGCATCAAAAACTTTATCTGCATCTGGAATGGTTGCCGCATTAATACTTAAGGTAACATCAAAACGGGCAAGTCCATGTGGTTTTGCGGTATGATACCAACCACCATTCATGCCTGCGCCAAAACCTTTAGCTATTGGACCAATGTAAGCGGCCGTAAGCGTACTGACATCGGCAGCGCCAGCTTTTATTAATGTAGTGATATTTTCTTGCGCATGGGCTACTGTTAAGCTCAATAGACTTATTAAGCCTAAGCAAAGTGTTTTAATAAAGGTGCTATTTTTCATTTGAGGTTAAGGTTAATTGTTGCTTTAAATTTATTAATTTTTTATTTAGTCCAAGACATTTTTTTCAATTTTATAGGAATAGCCATTAAAACATAGAGTTTCGACCAATTAGATTAATTATATTTGCCAAATGATTCAAGATGAACTATTAAACGAAGGGGAAGAACAAGATCTATTTGAGCACTTTAGGTTAGTGGTCGATAAGGGACAATCGTTATTAAGAATAGATAAATTCTTGATGAATAGAATGGAAAATGCCACTCGCAATCGCATCCAAAACGCTGCCGATTCGGGTTGTATTTTAGTTAATGAAAAAGCCGTTAAGTCGAGTTATAAGGTTAAACCATTAGATGTCATTTCTATTGTTTTGCCTCATCCGCCGCGTGATACCGAAATTTACCCTGAAAACATTCCACTGAATATTGTTTTTGAAGATGAAGAAATAGTGATCATCAATAAAACAGCAGGCATGGTGGTGCATCCAGGTTTTAATAATTATACCGGCACCTTAGTGCATGCATTGGCTTATCATTTCGAAAATTTACCCAATTTGAATGGCAATTACGCAAGACCAGGTTTAGTGCATCGCATCGATAAAGATACTTCTGGATTATTGGTGATTAGTAAAAACGAACAAGCTATGACCTTTCTAGCTAAACAGTTTTTTGACCATAGTATTCACCGTAAATATGTTGCCTTAGTATGGGGCGATATAGCCGAAGGCGGTACTGTTTCGGGATATATTGGCCGCAGTTTAAAAGACAGGCGTGTAATGGATATTTATGATACAGAAGAAAAAGGAAAATGGTCTGTAACGCATTATAAAGTATTAGAAAGATTAAATTATGTGACGCTGATTGAATGTGAATTAGAAACAGGTCGAACTCACCAAATTAGGGCGCATATGCAACACATAGGACATCCTTTATTTAATGATGCAAGTTATGGTGGAGACAAAATTTTAAAAGGAACGAGTTTTACTAAATACAAACAGTTCATAGATAATTGTTTTTCGATTTGTCCAAGACAAACATTACATGCAAAATCTTTAGGTTTTCTTCATCCTAAAACCAAGCAGGAGCTATACTTTGAGACAGAAATGCCATCAGATATGTTGCAGCTGTTAGACAAATGGCATAAATATGCGACCACCTATAACGAAAATGAAAAATAATTTATTACTTAATTTTAATGGTAAAATAATTCCTCAACATGATTTAATTGTTGGAGTAGAAAATAGAGCCTTAAGATATGGAGATGGATTATTTGAATCAATTCGAATGATTGATGGAAAAATTCGTTTTGCACAAGCACATTTTGATCGATTATATCAAGGTATGTTAGCACTCAAAATGAATATACATGCTTCCTTTGATTTTTCTTTTTTTGTTTCAGAAATAAATGCTTTAGCTAAAAAAAACGAAATCGAAAACGATGCAAGAATTCGATTTTCTGTTTTTCGTGCCGATGGGGGTTTATATACACCAAATTCCAATAATTTCCTTTATTTAATAGAGTTACAGACTATAACCGAGAAGGGTTATCAATGGAATAAAAAAGGCTTAATTGTCGATATTTACTCCGAAACGCGCAAAGATTTTGGTTATTTATCTAAATACAAAACCATTAATTGTTTGCCTTATGTATTAGCAGGAATTGCCGCACAAGCATTAAATGTGGATACCTGCATCTTATTAAATACAAACGATAATATTGTAGAAGCCACCAATAGTAATTTGTTTTTTGTGAAAGATAATATGTTATTTACACCTGCCATTCAAGATGGCTGTACTGATGGTGTGATGCGAAAAGTGGTGATTCAAATTGCGCAACAATTAGGCATCAAGGTATACGAAAACAAAGTGCCTTTGCAATCATTAGCCATTGCCGATGAAATATTTTTAACTAATAGTACAACAGGAATACAGTGGGTCGTGGGTTACAGAGGCAAAAGATATTTTAGCAGGGTAGCCCGATTAATCTATGATGAATTGCAAAAGCAATAATTATTCCAATCGCCAACCCCTTAAAAACTCCACAATTTGCATTCTTTTTTTTCCTTCTAATTGAAGATCTAAAATATTTATCCAAGCATCTTTTGCGGCAAATCGTAAATAGGTTTTGCCATCTGTATCTATTGTTCCAGCTGGTTTATTTGGAGTCTCTGCTAAAATACTTGCTTCGTATATTTTTAAATTTAAATCTTTTAATTGGCTGCTTGCGCTAGGATAGGGGCTTAAGCCTTTTATTTTTGCAGCAATACTAAAGGCGGGTAATTGCCAATCAATTTGACAATCATTTTTAAATATTTTAGGTGCATGCTTTAAGGT
>CAIKLP010000057.1 GCA_903828245.1 uncultured bacterium
CCATCGAATTAAAAATGGTTAAAATTGGTAATGCTTCATTTTACATTGATACCACAAATTTAATTGGTGTAATTGGAAATACTTACCATATCAAAGTTGCGGTAGATGGCCAGGTGTTTACCTCCAGCACACAAATTTTAGCACCTGCACCATTAGATAGTATTATAGTAGAACCAGCGCCTATAACAAGAGCAGACACCGATAGCTTAGTGCAATTAACTGCCTATTTTACCGAACCAAACCCTATCGGAAATTACTATCGTTTGCTTTCAAAGAAAAACAACGATCCTTTATTTGATGTGGCTTTTAATTCTATTTATGATGATGCCATCGTAAATGGCAAGGCGATTCAATTTACCATTGCAGGTGGAAAATCGCAATTTCAAAATAATGACAGCGCCAATTTTAGACAATATGGCTATTTTAAAAAAGGAGATAAAGTACTGGTAAAATGGGCCAGTATCGATAAAGCCCAATACGATTTTTGGAAAACATTCGAAGCACAAAGCAGTAGTTTTGGTAATCCTTTCTCTCCGACAGTAATTGTAAAAAGTACTTTCAAAGGTGCAGGATGTTTAGGTGTTTGGGCTGGTTATGGATGCACCATCGACACGATTATTATCCCCAAAGATTAGGTAAATATCCACATCAAATAAATCAATCGTTTTTTTAATTAAATTTGATTTTTCGACAAATAAAATGGAAAACACAGAACACTTACATTGCTTAATTATAGGCTCGGGCCCTGCCGGTTATTCTGCTGCCATTTACGCAGCCAGAGCAGACCTTAAACCAGTGATGATTACTGGCATGCAGCCTGGTGGACAATTAACCACTACAACAGAAGTAGAAAACTATCCTGGTTATCCGAATGGTACACAAGGCCCCGAGATGATGGAAGATTTTCGCAAGCAAGCGGAAAGATTAGGAACCGAAATTCGTTTTGGATATGTTACCTCTGTAGATTTTAGCGCTAAGCCTCATAAGGTAGTCGTAGATGAAAGCAAAACTATAACTGCCGATTCTATTATCATAGCAACGGGCGCTTCGGCAAAATGGCTAGGATTGCCTTCGGAAGAAAAATACAATGGCTTCGGCGTTTCTGCTTGTGCGGTATGCGATGGATTCTTTTTTAAAGGACAAGATGTAGCCATTGTTGGCGCTGGCGATACCGCAGCAGAAGAAGCTACTTATTTAGCTAAACTGTGTAATAAAGTATATATGATTGTTCGCCGTGACGAATTTAGAGCTTCTAAAGCCATGGTTCACCGCGTATTGAATACACCAAATATTGAAATCATTTACAATTCCGAAACCAAAGAAATTATGGGTGATGGAAAAACGGTAAATGGGGTAAAAATTAGTAATAAAAATACCCAAGAAGAACGCATCTTAGACATTACAGGTTTTTTTGTTGCCATTGGCCATACGCCTAACACCGCTGTTTTTAAAGACAGTCTTGATTTAGATGAATCGGGTTATATTTTAACTATACCTGGAAGCACCAAAACTAAAGTAGCAGGTGTATTTGCCGCTGGAGACGTGCAAGATAAAATTTATAGACAAGCCGTAACATCTGCTGGATCTGGCTGTATGGCTGCATTAGATGCCGAAAGGTATTTAGCTGCCGCAAATGATATTGCTTAATCGGCAAAAAAAATCATAAAAAAAACACGCATCGTTTGATGCGTGTTTTTTTTATTTCTTAGCGTAGAGCGCTTCTCTTTGCTGCTTAACTCTTTCGTCGGTAATATATTCATCATAAGACATCGATTTATCAATGAATCCATGAGGAGTAATTTCGATTATTCTATTGGCTACTGTTTGTACAAATTCGTGGTCATGAGAAGTAAATAATAAAGTACCCTTGAAATCTTTTAACGAATTATTGAAAGCTGTAATCGACTCTAGATCCAAGTGATTGGTTGGTTCGTCTAACAATAACACATTGCCGTTCATCATCATCATTCTAGATAACATACAACGCACTTTTTCTCCTCCAGACAACACATTACATTTTTTGAATGTTTCTTCGCCAGAGAATAACATTTTTCCTAAAAATCCACGAATATAAGTTTCATCCTTTTCTTCTGAATATTGACGCAACCAATCAATTAAATTTAAATCTACTTTAAAAAACTCGTGGTTATGTCCTGGCAAATAAGATGGTGTAATGGTTATACCCCATTTAATTTCGCCTGAAGAAGGCTTTGCATTTCCTGCTAATAGCTCGAAAAAGGCTGTAGATGCGACCGAATCCTTAGATAAAATAGCCACCTTATCTCCTTTTGATAAACTAAAATTCAAATCTGAAAATAATTTATTTCCTTCTTCGGTATAATGATTTAAATTTTCTACTGTTAAAATTTGATCACCTGCTTCTCTTTCTTGTTTGAAAATAATAGCGGGGTATTTTCTAGTAGAAGGTTTAATTTCATCTACATTTAATTTTTCTAATAATTTTTTTCTAGAAGTGGCTTGTTTAGATTTAGAAGCATTGGCACTAAAACGCTCAATAAATTCTTGTAATTCTTTACGCTTATCTTCTGTCTTTTTATTTTGATCCGAACGTTGACGCAAAGCTAATTGCGAACTTTCGTACCAATAAGTATAGTTTCCTGTATATAAATTTAACTTACCAAAGTCAATGTCGGCAATATGTGTACACACACCATCTAAAAAATGTCTATCGTGACTCACTACAATTACCGTATTTTGAAAATCAGCCAAAAAATCTTCTAACCAAGTAATCGTTTCCATGTCCAAATCGTTGGTTGGCTCATCGAGTAATAAAATATCGGGGTTACCAAATAAGGCTTGGGCTAATAATACCCTCACCTTTTCGTTACCTGCTAGTTCTTGCATTAATTTAGCATGGGTTTCCTCTTTGATACCTAATCCGCTTAATAAAGCAGCCGCATCAGATTCTAAATTCCATCCGTTCATTTCTGCAAATTGCCCTTCCAGTTCCGAAACGCGTTCGCCATCGGCATCATTAAAATCTGGCTTTGCGTATAGCACCTCTTTTTCTTGCATGATTGCCCAGAGTTTTTGATGACCCATAATCACAGTTTGCAAAACAGAAACTTCGTCGAATTCGTAGTGATTTTGTCTTAAAACGGCGATTCGTTCGCCTGGCGTAATACTCACATGACCTGTTGAGGAATCAATATCTCCCGAAAGTATTTTAAGAAAAGTAGATTTCCCAGCACCATTGGCGCCAATTACCCCATAGCAATTTCCAGGTGTAAATTTTACGTTTACTTCTTCGAAAAGTACGCGCTTACCATATTTCAGCGATAAATTAGCAACAGCAATCATAATCCTTTATTTTTTTGCAAAGCTAAGAAAAATGATTGGTTATTGATTATTTAAAACTGTAGATGCTTGACTGTTTGCCCATTATTAATGAGCTGTTCAAGCGATCGAATGCCAACGGCTAAGTGGTTTTTTACGAAATTTGCAGAGACCATGATATCACTTTCGGAAGTCTTCACCCCTTCTGGAATCATCGGTTGATCGGATACGAGCAATAAGGCACCAGTAGGTATTTCATTATGGAAACCAGTAATAAAAATAGTCGCCGTTTCCATATCAATAGCCATGGCTCTTAATTTGATTAAATATTCTTTGAAAACTTCATCGTGCTCCCAAATGCGACGGTTAGTGGTATATACTGTTCCAGTCCAATAGTCTAATGCTAATTCTCTAATAGAAGTGGATATCGCTTTTTGTAAGGCAAAGGAAGGCAAGGCAGGTACTTCTGCAGGAAAATAATCGTTAGATGTTCCTTCGCCTCTAATTGCGGCAATGGGTAAAACCAAATCGCCGATTTTATTTTTCTTTTTTAAGCCGCCGCATTTACCTAAAAATAAAACTGCTTTTGGATTGATGGCACTCAATAAATCTACCACAGTGGCGGCCATTGCACTGCCCATTCCAAAATTAATAATAGTTATTCCGTTAGCAGAAACGCTTTGCATGGGTTTGCCTTCGCCCATAATAGGCACTTGGTACATTTCTGAAAACAACTGCAGATATTGCGAAAAATTTGTCAAAAGAATATATGGTGTAAAATCTTCTAAGGCTCTACCAGTATATCTTGGCAACCAATTCTCTACAATTTCTTCTTTTGTTTTCATAGTTATGTAAATAATTATTTATGCCACTTTCATCTTCGTAATTTCAGATTTATTGAATTTCTCTAAAGCATAATTTAAATTTATATGCAATTCTTTTATATTTTTTTCGGAAGGCATTTCAAACATGGCATCAATCATGATGGCTTCTAAAATAGAACGCAATCCCCTTGCACCTAATTTATAGGTCATGGCCTTTTCTACAACAAAATCTAAGACATCCGCATCAAATGTTAATGCAATGTTTTCGTATTCAAATAGCTTTTCGTATTGCTTGATCAAAGAATTTTTAGGTTCTGTTAAAATGGAACGAAGGGTGGTTTGATCAAGCGGATTAAGGTGTGTGAGCACTGGTAATCGACCAATAAGCTCAGGAATTAATCCATAACTTTTTAAATCTTGTGGTGTCACATATTTCAATAAATTTTCTTTATCAAAGGTAATGGTGTCTTTTTCTATGGCATAACCAATGGCTTGGGTTTGCATACGCCTTTCAATTTTTTTATCAATACCGTCGAAAGCACCGCCACAAATAAATAAAATATTACTCGTGTTAATGGGAAACATTTTTTGATCAGGATGTTTTCTTCCACCTTGTGGCGGAACATTCACCATGGTACCTTCTAAAATTTTAAGTAAAGCTTGTTGAACACCTTCGCCCGAAACATCTCTGGTGATTGATGGATTGTCGCTTTTACGAGCCACTTTATCAATTTCATCAATATACACGATTCCGCGCTCAGCCGCGGCCACATTGTAATCCGCGGCTTGCAGTAAACGCGTTAAAATACTTTCTACATCTTCGCCCACGTATCCTGCTTCTGTTAAAACTGTTGCATCCACAATACAAAAAGGAACTTGTAAAGTTTTAGCAATGGTACGAGCCAATAATGTTTTACCCGTTCCGGTTTCGCCTATCATAATCATGTTAGACTTTTCAATTTCTACTTCATCTGCACTCGCTTTTTGCGCTAATCTTTTGTAATGATTATAAACAGCTACAGCTAATATTTTTTTAGCATCATCCTGACCAATTACATATTGATCTAAATGTGTTTTATTATCTTTTGGCTTCGCTAATTTGATGCTGGCATTTAAATTTGCATTGTTTTTAGCGCTGGTTTCTTCTGCAATGATAGTACTCGCTTGTTGAATACACTTTTCACATATATGGGCATCTATACCCGCAATCAACATCATCGATTCTTGTTTCCCAGAACCACAAAACGAACATTTTAAATCTTTTGATTGTTTTGCCATTATTTTGCTGGTTCGGTTGGAACACTTCCTAAAATTTCGTCGATCATACCAAATGCTTTGGCTTCGTGCGCAATCATCCAATAATCACGATCCGAACATTCCCACACTTTTTCGTAAGGTTGCTTTGAATGTTTTGCAATAATATCGTATAATTCTTTTTTCAATTTACCAATTTCTCTTGCGGTAATTTCGATATCAGATGCCTGTCCTTCTGCACCGCCCATTGGCTGGTGAATCATCACTCTAGAATGTGTTAAGGCCGCGCGTTTCCCTTCTGCACCAGCACATAACAACACAGCAGCCATTGAAGCGGCCATACCTGTACAAATGGTTGCTACCTCGGGTTGAATGTAATGCATGGTATCGTATATTCCCAATCCAGCATAAACAGAACCTCCTGGAGAGTTGATGTAAATTTGAATATCTCTTTTTGCATCTGTTGATTGCAAAAACAATAATTGTGCTTGAATAATATTCGCCACACTATCATAAATGGCATCTCCTAAAAAGATAATTCTGTCCATCATTAATCTTGAGAATACATCCATTTGCGCAACATTTAATTGACGCTCTTCAATAATATAAGGTGTTACACTTTGTGGTGTTAACCTGTTTTCTACTCTTGAAATAAAATTATCAACTTGAATACTGTTGATGCGATGGTGTTTAACCGCGTAGTTTCTGAATTCTGCTTTATTTATCATAATTAATATTTGCTAATTTTCTAGACTAATCTAGCTTATTTTTTAAAATTTAAAAGGGTAATTTTCAAAATTTAATTTATTTTGAAGCATTACCCTTTATAAAAAATTGCTTTTAGGAAGAATTATCTTAATTCTAAAAATTTATTATAGTCGATTTCCTTGCTATCAAGGGTAATAACCGTTTTTAAGTGCTCAAATACCTTTTGGTTTCTAACCTCATCTAACAAACGAGAAGATTGCTCCCTATTTTGTAAAAAGTTCATGGCATATTGCTCCAATTGTTCTTCGGTAAGTGGTTGAGGACTGTACATTTTAAATTGTGCATCAATTCTCTTTTTAGCTAAATCAACTACTTCTTGAGATTGAATTTCGATGGCATTATCTTTCATAATGCGATTCTCCATTAAAGTCCACTTTAAGTTTTTAGCAAAATCGTCGTATTGTTCGGCAATTTGTTGGTCGCTTAATTTGTTTTCGTTGCTTACTTTTAACCAACGCTTTAAAAACTCATCTGGTAAGTTAATTTTAAATTTATCAACCCCATAAGCCACTAAATCTGTTTGTAATTTACGGTCTGCGTTTTCTTGCATAATGCCAATTAATTCTTCTTTCATTTTTTCAATGAAAGCAGCTTCAGAATCAACTGCACCTGGGCCATAAATTTTATCGAAAAATTCTTGATTCATATCTGCTTCTTCCATTCTGTTGATGTTTTTCACTTTCAACTGGAAATTAGATTTTAAATCTTTTGCCATGTCTTCTTCTACATTTAATAAACGAGCAATTTGATGCGCATCGTTTTTATATGCTTTTTGAATATCAATAACAGTTTGATCGTCTTTTTTTAATCCTACTAAAGACTTCTTCGTTTTCGCATCATCGATTAAATCTAATCTGATAGAAGCGGTATTAACAATTCCGCCTTCAAACACAGTGCCATCGGGCGATAGCTGAGTTAACTCGCCATAAATAACATCTTCTTCTGTTACTATTTCTGGATTAGACATTTTACCATAACTTCTGCGAATATTTTTTAATCTAGAAGCTAAAGTTTCTTCGTCGATACGCACTTTGTAATGTGTCACTTTATCTTTAGCCGAAAAAGTTTCTTTAATTTCTGGTGCCATTCCTAATTCAAAACTGAATTCGAATGATTCGTTATAATCCCATTTTGGTTGATACGAATCGTCTTCTTTGGGAAGTGGTTGTCCCAAAACTTCTAGTTTTTCTTCGTTGATATAGTTATTTAAAGAATCTGATAATAAATTATTGATTTCTTCTACTAATATACTTTTACCATATAGTTTTTTAATATGAGATGCCGGTACCATGCCTTTTCTGAAACCTGGCATATTCGCTTTTTTACTATGGCTTTTTATAGCAGCTTCTACCTTTGATTGGTAATCATCGGGGCTTAATTTGATTTTTACAACTGCATTTAATGCATTTACTTTCTCTAATGTTATATTCATTTTTCTATTAATTTTACTATTAAATAAAAACCCGCCAAAGCAATTCGAGCTTAGGCGGGATAATGTGCGGAAGAAGGGACTCGAACCCCCACGCCGTGAAGCGCCAGATCCTAAGTCTGGTGCGGCTACCAATTACGCCACTTCCGCAAAGGATTTAAAGGAAGCAAAAGTACTAAAATTTGCTGATAAAAAAATTGTTTTTACGGGTTTTATAGCCTTTTTTGCCTTAAGATTCCAGAAATACTTGCTTGAAATAAGCCGCGCTTTGTAATAAGCGACTACCATACCAGCTAAATAACTCCCCATCAACTACTTGAATGCTTGCGCTAGGCAGTAATTGTTGAAATGCGATTCGATGTTTTTCTTTAAATGGAAAGGGTTCGGATGATAATAAAATGATGCTTGGATTAATTTGCTGTATATCTGATATAGTAATGACTGGGTATCTATTAGGATTTGGCAATGCATTTGCTGCATTTGCTAAACCCATGCGTTCGATTAAATCGTTGATAAATGTTTGTTTACCTGCTAGCATATAGGGGTCTTTCCATATTAAATACAATACCTTTTTCGGATTTTCCGCTTGATTGAAGGCAGCAAAATCATTGGAAATTTGACCGCATATTTTTGCGCCTTCTGCAGATTTTTGAAATAAATCTGCTAGCTTTTGCATCATCTCCAATGCTTCCGTTAAATTAGAAATATCACTCATCCAAACCGGAAAATCTTTTTGCAAAGTTTCGATTTGTGACTGCTCATTTTCTTCTTTATTGCCAATAATAATATCCGGTTTTAAAGATTGAATAAGCGCAAGATTGAGCGTTTTAGTACCTCCTATGATACTTGCTTTTTGTTTGATATTACTTGGATGAATACAAAACTTAGTACATCCAATAATTTGATCTTGTAGCCCAATGTCGCACAGGTATTCTGTTTGAGAGGGAACCAAAGAAATAATACGCTTTGGAATAATCGGAAAGTCGAAGACATTTCCCATTTGATCTACCTGCAACATTCTTTTTTATTTATTTAGAGAGTTGCATGGTGTTACCGTCCCAAGTATGCATACTGATTAAGGTATTTGGATATTCTTTTTCGAAAACATAGGTGTTTTCTTTCTGCTTGTCGAGCATTACTTGTACCGTCCAAGTTTGTGCATCGGAGGCCGAAACACTAACAACAGCATGGTATACACGCAAATCACCAACAACCGGGCTTGCTTGATTTTCTAAAATATCCATCTTTACTTTCAAAGTATCACTAAATAAAAGCGCTCGTAAAGAGTAAGGCAGTTGATCCGCTACTAAGACGTCTTTAGGAAGCACCTTCTTTCCTATTCCTTCATAATCAATATAAGAATCGTAATTCAAGGTTAATATACTTTTGGTATTAAACATCGATTTACTGCAATTTCCATTTTCAGAAATACCATTATAATTATACTTATGCAAAACCAATGCATTGCTATTTAAAAAATACTGATGCACAGCATACATAGGCATCCTAGGATTTGTAGTTGCGATTTGTTTCGTAGTATATTTGACAACTTCGTATAAATCTGGTCTTTCCGTATTTTTAGTTTTCACATTGAATTGATCGTTAAATTGTTCTTTATTTAACTGAACAATCAATTGATATGTTACTTGATCTTTATTTAAAATTGAAGAACATTCGTAAATATGTTCATCGGTTTGATTATTTTTCCAATAAGCATGATTAGCCCAATTAACATTGAATTTACTATGAGTTTCGTTGAAGTAGATTTGGCGTTGGTCAAATTCTTTTTTTGTTTTACTTTTTGCAAATTGAATGGAAAACCACACAGCAAATAATATGGCAACAATAGCTAAAATGGATACTACTCGGAGTACTTTATCTAGTGAAGATTTGGCTTTATCGATATTCATAGGGCGAAAATAGCTGATTTTGATAGATTTTTCACATAATTTTTTTGCCTATATTAGGCCTATTGGCATAATTCTTGTAAAACAAGTATTTGATTTTATTTAACGCACATTATTTTGAAACATTTTAATCGCATTTTATTAGCTTTTACCTGCTTTTTTTTGTTTTTATCAAATAGCTTAAAAGCCGATCACATGGTAGGTTACGACATGACCATGATCTCCTTAGGGAACGATTTATATAAATTCAGGGTGGTTGCCTATCGCGATGTTTTAGGAATACCTATACAGGGTTCTTTTAACTTTAGTGTTTTCAAAAACTCTGATAATTCGGCTGCCCCAATTTCAAGTTTTGTGGCTTCCCAAATTAATTTTGTTCCTATTACTTACGATCCTAAAGACTGTCCTCCTGCAGGTGCCAATTTAAGACTTGAAAAATACACTTATGAATCTCCATCCTTAAACATGTCGGCATTTAACTCAGGAACTGGTTATTATGTAACTGCAAGTACTTGTTGTCGAAATGCAGGTGTTTCCAATGTATTAAATTCCACTTCTGCTGGCATTACCCTTACAATGGATTTTCCACGATTAAATTCTACCGCACCAACACGATTTAATTCTTCACCAGAGTTTAGAAAAGCTCCACTCGCATTTTTTTGTGTGGGTAAACCATATACCTTAGACTGGAATATTGTTGATCCCAACGGTGATTCAATGGTATATTATGTTGCACAATCTAATAACACCGGTAGCACTAAGCCCTTACCTGTCATTGATTACGCACCAGGATATAATTTATTTTATAATAACATCGATGGCGTACCTGATTTAACAATGAACATTAAAACAGGTATTATTAATTTTATTCCTACTAAAGTAGGGCGTTATTTGGTGGCTTTTAGAGTCGAAGAATGGAAAAGAGCTTCGGGCTCTACACCTGGTTATAAAATTGGGGAAATTAGAAGAGAGTTTCAATTAGAAACAGTATTGTGCTCAGACGCACCACCTGTTACCACTGATGAATTAAATCAAAAAAGAGTAATCGTAGATACTGTTTATTATAACACCCAATATGATAAAGTATTTACTTCACGAGATAATTTGTCGGACTCCCTCTTTATGATGATTTTGCCAAATATCACTACAGGTGAAAATGTGTTAGATCCTGTAAAGTTTGGCGCAAAATGGGGCGAGGTGGGCGCTCTTCAAGGTGGTACGCAAGCAAGTAATTTAATTATTGATGGCCAAGGGCAAATACAGGGACAGTTTTCGTGGAAGCCTTCTTGCGCCGTGGTAAGACCAAAGCCTTACAAATTCACGGTAGTGGTGCGCGATAAAACTTGTCCATCACCTTTTTACGATAGTACTTTTGTAACTATTTATGTAAAAAAGAAACCCAACAACAAACCTTATTTTGTAGAACCCGATACGATGAAAACGCCTAAGACAAAGAATTACTTTGTACTTGCAGGCGATAAGTTTCAGTTGCAAGGTGATACCTTAATTAAAACATACGATAAAGATTCGCTTGGCAATGTGGTTTCTGTTTTCATGGAACCCGATCCAGCCAATGGGGTGGTGAACTCTAAATTTGTGTTCAGCTCGAATCCAAACGTGATTCATTCGACGGCAACTTTTAGCTGGCAAACGGTCTGCGAAGATGTGCGTTCGAGCCCTTATAAAGTGCGCTTTATTGCCGAAGATGACGACTGTTTAAAACATGACTCGGCTTATTTTGATGTGAATATTTATGTGCGTCAAAGACCCAACTTAAAACCAGTGTTTGATCAGGTGCTGAATAAAAAAGAATATCATATTCCCGAAGGGCAAACCAAATCATTTAATATACGCGTCAACGACAGTGCAAGTTTTGCAGTTAACCAATACGATAGTTTAACGGTAACGGCCGATTTATCGGAGTTCAATGTGCCCGGTGGTGTGATGCCAACCTTTAACCCAGTGGTTAGCGCAGACAGCTCGGTAACGCCATTCACTTGGTCGCCAAATTGTGCCAATGTGAGTAACAATCCTTACCGTTTATATTTAACGGTGCAAGACAATGGTTGTCCTCGTTTAACTAAACGCGATACGATTTTAGTGTATGCCGATGGTCCATTCAACTCTGCTCCAGAGTTCAGAGATCCACTGCATCCGGCAAGCATCATTACCACACTCGATACGAGTATTTATGGTGGCGAGGTGTTCAGCTATAATTTATTTGCAGTCGATACCAATCAACGATTCGACTCGGTGTTTTTACAAGCCGATTATACTTCTGATTTATTTGCTTTCGGAAAAGTAACCAACCTGGCATTCTTAACGCCAAGCTTTGGCAAAGATTCTTCGAGAACCACACTTAACTGGCAATCGGATTGTAAAGATATTTCGGCTACGCCTTATGTTGTAAAAATACTGGCACGCGATAACGAATGTGTGAATCCAGAAAGATCTGCTTTAACGATTAATTTAACGGTTAAAGAAAAACCAAACTATACGCCAATTTTTAATTCGTCAACGGCGACTACTTTCTTTAACCTGCAGGCAGGTGATACGCTCTACATTCCACTATCGGCCGTAGATACCAATCGTTTAGATATCCTTACCCTAGATACAGTTTATACCAGCATACCTAATCGATTACCACTGCCCCAAATTGTTAGGGCAAGCGGAAGTGATTCGGTGCGCACGTTTTTGAAATGGGTATTAGATTGTAGTTTAATTAGCGACCAAGCGTATACCATTAAAATTGGTGCTTGGGATAATGCTTGTAGGTTAATTGCCGACAGTGCGCGTTACCAATTTACCGTAAAAGTAAATCGCAATCCAAACTTGGTTCCTTACTTCCCATTTGCAACAGGCGATACGGTGATACAATTAGTGGCTGGAGAGAAATATGAATTAAACTTAACTTCGGCTAGTGCTAC
>CAIKLP010000058.1 GCA_903828245.1 uncultured bacterium
CATTAATTGTAAAGCATTACCGTTAGTGGTTTGCAACATGATGAAAAATGCTGCAATAGCAAATCCTACAGAAACCGAATTGATACCCACCAATGCCGATTGAATAGACTTTTTTGTTTTTAATTTATCCCAAAAAGGAAAAATAGTTAGTATAAAAAGCAAACCTGGTAAATTAATTCCAATCAAAGCTGCTAAACTCCCTAAAACCTGAGCACCAATACCCGCGCCTTTTACAGACATTGCACCAATAAAAGAGGTGAAAGAAAAAAGTGGTCCAGGAATAATTTGTTGCAAGGCATAACCAGACATAAATTCGGGTGTACTTAAGTAATGTTTCATTTCCACAAATTCGGTATACAGCAAAGGCGCTAATACCTGCCCCCCACCAAAGATAAAAATACCGTTTCTATAAAAATTCTCGAACAACCTTACAGGCAAAGAAAATACCGATGTTCGATTGATAATTGCACCTAATAAAGCAAAAAATAAAAATACCAAAATGAGTGGAATTATTTTTTTCCAATTGGTTTTGATAAAATCTTCTGGTTGTTTTTCTTCCGGAACTTTAAAAAAAAAATAAGAAAACAAAATGGCGCAAGCTAAAATGATTGGAAACACATACGCGTTTCGAATCATTAAAGTAATTACGCTGGCAAATATGGCAAGGCCATACGATAAGCGATTACCCAATACATTTTTGGTAAGTACATAGGCCGAATAGGCAATAAAACCAATAGCCATAGGACCTAATACAAAAATAAAATTTGCGGCATGCTTATTTAATGCTAGGTGATTATACCCTATGGCAAATAAGGACATTAAAATGGCAGAAGGTAAAATCCAAATAAGAAAAGATAAAATGGCAAGCGTTAAGCCACCAAATTGATAGGCAATAGCCACCAATGTTTGCGTAGAAGATGGACCAGGTAAAATCTGACAAAGTGCGTTATATTCTAATAATTCTTTTTGAGTAACATATTTTTTTTTATCGACAAACTCTTTTAAGAGCATAGCAATATGAGCCGATGGGCCACCAAAGGCAACGAGACTAAACTTAAAAACTGCTGCTAAAAATTCGCGTTTTGATTTATTCATTTTCGTAATCCAAGCCATTAAAGATATTAAAAGCAGATTGCAATTCCGAAAATGCATGATTATCCCCTATTTTTCGGGCAATTTTCATCCCTTTTTGATAGGTTGCTAAAGCACTTTCGTTTTGTTTTAATACTTCATAAAGCTTGGCTAAATGATAATAAACCCCAACATAATCTTCATTAGCATTTACTGTTTTGAGGTAATAAAATAATGCCTTTTGGGTATCATGTAGGTTTAAATACTCTGTGGCCAGGGCATAGAGCAAAAAAGAGTCGTTTGGCTCCTCTAAGAGCATTTCTAAAAGTCTTTGGATGCGTTGATTATTCATTTTTTATTCGATAGAAATTGCCTATTTTTGCGCAAAAACATTGTTACTATGAAAATATTAGTCTGCATCAGTAATGTACCAGATACAACCACAAAAATAACCTTTAACTCGAATAATACCGAATTTAACACGAGCGGGGTCCAATTTATTTTAAATCCATACGATGAATTGGCTTTAGCTAGGGCCATTGAATTAACAGAAGGTGGCAAGGGTAGTGTTACCGTTGTCAATGTTGGATTAGCCGATACCGAACCAACCATTCGCAAAGCTTTAGCCATTGGCGCAGACGATGCCATTAGGGTAAATGCAGCACCTGCAAATGCTTATTTTGTAGCAAAACAAATTGCAAAAATTGCCAAAGAGGGTCAGTATGAATTAATATTAACTGGCCGCGAATCGATTGATTATAATGGCGCGCAGACGGGTGCCATGATTGCAGAAATAATGGATATACCCTCTATCTCCATTATTAAAAAATTGAATATTGATGCAAATACGGCAACCGTGGAAAGAGAAATAGAAGGTGGGAAAGAAGTAATTACTGTTGATTATCCATTCTTAGCAAGTGTTTCTGAAGGTGTCGCAGAACCTAAAATTCCTAACATGCGTGGCATTATGTCTGCGCGTACCAAACCCTTGCAAGTTTTAGAAGCCATTGCAGTTGACACTTTGAGTAGTATTAGCTCTTTCGAAATGCCTGCCGCTAGAAGCACCGTTAAATTAATTTCGACGAACGAATCTGCTAAACTAATTGAGGTATTACATAGCGAAGCAAAAGTTATTTAATTATAATTACGATAAAACATTTTAACCATCTACCATGAACGTATTAGTATACATAGAAAATATAAGCGGGAAATTTAAAAAATCAACATACGAAGTAGTTTCTTATGCTGCTGCAATTGCCAAACAAACAGGCGGAACTTTAACAGCTGTTTCTATTGGAAATGTAGATGCAAGCACCTTAGCAGAAATTGAAAAATATGGCGCAACTAAAATTTTAAATGTGCAACAAGATGCATTAAGCAGTTTTGTTAATCAAGCCTATGCATCCATTATTTCGCAAGCAGCTAAATCGGTAGATGCCACAGTGGTGGTGCTTTCTAATACTTTTACCGGAAAAGGTTTAGCACCTAGAGTTGCCGTAAAATTAGCTGCAGGATATGTTGATGGCGCATTGGAATTACCAACAATACAAGGCAATTCATTTAGTGTAAAAAGAGGTGCTTTTTCTGGTAAGGCATTTGCGAATGTTACCTTAAACTCGGCTATTAAAGTAATTACTTTAAGTCCAAACGCATATCAAATAAACGATCTTGGCACTACTGCCATAATAGAAGATTTTAATCCAAGCACTGCTGCAAATGATTTTCAAACAATGGTTAAAGAAATTATCAGGGCCAGCGATAAAATTTCTTTACCCGATGCAGAATTAGTGGTTTCGGGTGGAAGAGGTTTAAAGGGTCCTGAAAACTGGGGAATGATAGAAGAATTAGCTTCTTTATTGGGTGCCGCTACAGGTTGTTCCAAACCAGTTTCCGATTCGGGTTGGAGACCACATGAAGAACACGTAGGCCAAACAGGCATTGCCGTTGCGCCAAACTTATACATTGCAATTGGTATTTCTGGTGCAATTCAACATTTAGCTGGCGTGAGTGCTTCTAAAGTAATTGTGGTAATCAATAAAGACCCAGAAGCTCCTTTCTTTAAAGTAGCAGATTATGGAATTGTAGGCGATGCATTTGAAGTAGTGCCTCAATTAATTGAAGCTGTAAAAGTATTGAAAGCGCAAGCTTAATTTTCAAAACAAATGAAAAAAATAAAATTAGACATTGTTGGTCTGTCTTATAGTCAAACCCAATCTGGAGCATATGCTTTGGTATTAGGTGAGGTAAATGGCAAAAGACGATTGCCTATTATTATTGGAAGCTTTGAAGCGCAAGCCATTGCTATTGAAATAGAAAAAATGAGTCCTAGTAGACCATTAACACACGACTTATTTAAAACACTTACTTTAAGCTATCAAATTGAAGTAGAAGAAGTGCTCATTTATAATTTAGTAGATGGTATTTTCTTTGCAAAAATAATTTGCAATAACGGTACTAAAACAGTAGAGCTCGACGCCAGAACATCCGATGCTATTGCATTAGCGGTTAGGTACCATTGCCCAATTTACACGTATGATTTTATTTTAGCTGCTGCCGGAATTTTAATTGAAGGTTCTGATTATGATTTTTTAGAAAATATTGATCAAATAGAAGATCTGGAGAACAAAAGCAAAGAAGGTAATATTTATCAAGGTAGAAGTGATATCGAATTGCAAACCCAATTACAAAAAGCCTTACAAGATGAGGACTACGAAAAAGCTGCACACATTCGAGACGAACTTACTAAACGCGGAAGTAATTAACAAAAAAGCCTAGTTATATCACTAGGCTTTTTTTATTTTAATTTGTTGGTTTGTCTTTTGGCATCAATCGATTGGCTTGTTCCCATTTTGTAAACAATGTTGATGCACTAATATGATGCATGTCACAAAGTTTTAAAAAACTAGTAAGATTTAAATCTTCTCCACTCTCCCATCGCTGATAAACAGAGCGATTGATCCCTTTCTCATTCGAAAATTTTTCTGCTGAAGTATAGCCTAATTCAAGTCTTCTGTTACGAATTAAATACGCTAAATCATACAATCTGGTGTCTTTACTTTTCATAAAAAAAAATTAGTTAACAAATTAATAAATTCATTAAAACTAATTTGATTAAATGAATATCACAATAGGATTTTATATTTATTGATTCAAGATAAGTAATACAAAATTGTATTTATGCAGTTGGATTTTTTTTCAAAATTTTTCATTTTTACTTTGCGATCGAAAGAAAAGAGGCCTAGCTAACCTAATATTAATTAACAAATGGTTTAACAATTTAAAAAAAAGAAAATGAAAAAATTATTGCTCATGCTAACAGCATGTTGTTTGATTGGTGGTGGTGATTTGTTAGCGTCGGCAAAAGTTGCAGGACCTAAAATTACTATAGTATTTGAGTTTGGAACAAATCCATCACTAAACTGTCCTAACAGTGGTTTTTGTAGAATTAAAGCAGGAGGTAGTTTGAGAGGGTATGACGGAACTGTTGGCGAATTACAATTTAACGAAGATGAAGGCAAATTGGAATTGACCATCAATACCAAAACCGGTATATCAGCTGAAGACTTGAAAAATTATTTTGCAAAAAATATATTCAGGGTAGATGCCGATTATGTGTTCAGCGAGGAAATGTGTGAACTACTAAATATACCAGCAGATTTTACTATTAAAAAAGGAAATTATTCGGTCCAAAGAAACAAAGAACTTTTAACTGTTCAATTTTAATTTACCCAATGCCGAGCATTTTGCTCGGCATTTTTAATCCAAAAAAATATGAAAAAAAATTTACTTGTCACCTTAATTGGTTTAGTACTCTTTTGTAGCAGCTGCAGCTTAATTCTCCTGAAATATGCAGGTATCAAACCTGCCAAAGCAATTGCAATAGAAAAAGTATATCGTTTGGCTCAAAAAAATAATATCCCTAAAGCCCATATCACATTTATCAAACCAGGTTATCAAAACTATATTAAAGCAATTAGATTAGGCGTTCCGGGTGGTTATCTGTTTAATAATTCAGGGAAATTTTTACACTTTAAAGATGTGGATAACAATGGCTGTGTAGGTGGGATGCCGGTTATCTTAGCTCAATTGAATCCAAATAAATCATATGAATTGAGCAATGATTATACCTACGATCAAATCGCTTCAATCATGGTAGATTCAAATGGCCAAAATATTTCGGTAGCAGCAGATCTTGCGGAAAATGATTTTATATTTATCTGTACCTTTTCTTCCTTTTACCAAAAGGCCAGCGAAAACAATCGCAGCTGGGAGGAAGCCATCAAAGCAAACAAAACGGCTAAAATAAAATACTACCATTTTACCACAGATGCATTAACTCAATGGAATCCCTTGGTAATTGATACATTGAAAAAGGAAGGATACCTTAATTACAAATGGTATAATGTAGGTATAAAAACAAATCCGATAAATTAACATGATTTTGTGTGGTTGATTTTAAATAGTTGCATTCTCTCGGTTTTGGGTACCCAAACCGATCTATATATAAAACAAACAGCCTTGGTGCTAAACGAAAGCGATAGTATTAGTTGGGATATCACAGACAAAGAAAGCCTTCGTTGGCGCCAAGCTGGATTTATAGCCTTTTCTGCTAATGAAAATTCGAATTGGCAACAAAGCGATCTTAATCAGCTCAACGCCCTGCTAAATTATACACCCATTAATAAATTAACAAGGCAACAATATATACTAGAACAAAAATGGATCATAAAATATGGTTTAAGTAAATCAAACCAAATAAGTTTAGGAAAAACAGAAGATTATTTTGCCTATCAAATTAAATGGAAATTATTACCTCTTCATTTAAAAACACCTACAATTCTATTAAGTAAAAAATCAAACTTTCAGCTCAGTTTAAAATTGCAATCGCAGTTTAGCAAAACCTATAAAGAAAAATACATACCAAGCATTGGTTTAAAAACAGTGCCGATTAGCCAATTTGCTTCTCCTGCCTACCTCGATATTCAAGCAGCTTATAGCGTACAATTATGGAAAGCCATCGATATTGCCCTATCTATTAGCTCTATAAAAATTACGAGTTTTTTAGCGCAAAATTATTATACCTTATTTAATAAAAACGAACTATTCAAAGTTAAACGGAAGGAAAAAATAGCATTCGAACATGGCTATACATTAGCCATTGATTTCGATAAAAATGTATTTCGAAATATTTCGATTAAAGCAGAACAAAAAATATTTTTAAACCCGCAAAATGCTATTCAAGTTGACTTAGAATCGAACATAGAAATCACCTATCCATTGAGTAAAAACCTAAAATTAATTTTCAAACATCAATTAATTTTTGATACCGATATTTCAGAAAAAGCACAAAGACAATCGCTTTTTTTATTGGGTTATTATTTTTAAGCTGATCATGCAAAGCAATGCATCTGCTAAAAACTGGCGAAAACAAATCAAAAAAAAGGCCCGATGAATATCGAGCCTTTAAATAGTAATTTGCAAATTATCTTTTAGCGATGATTTCATAATCACGCGCTGTTTTTCCTATGTAAATTTGACGAGGACGGCCAATAGGCTCTTTGTTCTCGTGCATTTCTTTCCATTGTGCAATCCAACCTGGTAAACGTCCTAGTGCAAATAACACGGTAAACATTTCGGTAGGGAAGCCAATGGCTCTGTAAATTATGCCTGAATAAAAATCTACGTTAGGATATAATTTTCTTTCAATAAAATAAGGATCGCTTAAAGCTGCTTGTTCTAATTTTTTAGCGATATCTAAAATTGGATCATTTACTCCTAATTTATTTAATACATTATCACATGCTTCTTTAATAATCGTTGCGCGTGGATCAAAGTTTTTATACACTCGGTGACCAAATCCCATTAAACGGAATGGATCATTTTTGTCTTTTGCTTTGGCTAACCATTTATCGGCATCACCACCATCTGCTTTGATCGCTTCTAACATTTCAATCACTGCTTGGTTAGCACCACCATGTAAAGGACCCCAAAGAGCCGAAATACCCGATGCTACAGATGCATATAAGTTTGCATCTGAAGAACCTACAATACGAACCGTAGAAGTAGAACAATTTTGTTCGTGGTCTGCATGAAGAATCAATAATTTATTCATTGCATCAACTACCACAGGATCGATAATATAATCTTCGGTTCTGTAACCTAATGTCATGTTTAAGAAATTAGATATATAGTCTAATTTATTTTGTGGATAAATTAAAGGGTGACCCAAAGATTTTTTATGAATCCACGAAACAATGGTGCTCATCTTAGCTAACAATTTCATTATTGTTAAATCAATGTCTGCTTTACTAGGATTAGGTTCTAAGGATTCTGGATAAAAAGAAGACAGAGAACATACCAAAGAAACCAATTGACCCATTGGATGCGCTTTTGACGGATACCCATCAAAAAACTTTTTCATGTCTTCGTGAATCAAAGTATGGCGACTCATTTCGTAAGAAAATGCATCTAATTGTTTTAGGGTAGGCAATTCGCCATAGATTAATAAAAAAGCTACTTCAATAAAAGTTGACTTTTCTGCTAATTGTTCGATTGGGTAACCTCTATATTTTAATACCCCAAGCTCCCCATCTAAAAAAGTAATGGCACTTTTAGTAGCCCCCGTATTTTTATAACCTGTATCTAAAGTTACGTATCCAGTTTCGTCTCTTAATTTAGAGATATCGATTGCTTTTTCGCCTTCTGTTCCAGTTATAACAGGGAAAGAAAAGGTTTTTCCATCTAGGGTGATTTCTGCGGTATTTGACATTTTAAAGTTGATTAGGTATTTGTATCACAAACTTAATTAATTGTAATCAATATTAAAACAATGAATCAATCATTTTGCCTATTTTTAACAATAATTTAAACAATTTGTTTATGGAATTATCAATTAACACACCTGCCCTATTATTCCCGGCTATGTCTTTGTTGTTATTGGCCTATACCAACCGCTTCAATATTATTGCTAGTCGAATCAGAAGCTTACGAGATTTGTGGGAAAAAGAACACCAAGATCAAATTTTATATCAATTACATAACCTGCGCAGGCGCGTAAAATTAATTCGTTTGATGCAAGGTTCTGGCGTGCTTTGCATGTTTACTGCTATTGTTTGTATGTTCTTATTATTTTATCAGTATAATAATGCTGCACATATAGCTTTTGGTTTGAGTTTAATCTTGATGCTGGTTTCGCTTTATTTATCTTTAAGAGAAATACATTTGTCGGTGGTTTCTTTAGATATTGTGTTGAGTGATTTAGAAAAGGAAATGAATGATAAACAAGCTGGCTTAGAAAAAATGGAACAAAAGCATGCGAACAAAATTTTCTGATCTTGCTAAGCAATTGATGCCTTCTTTTTGTTCAATAGTTGATTGACCCGAAACGGGGTCTGCTATACCACACCATGGTTCTAGACAGATAAAATCTGCGTTTTTTTGCGCCCAAATTCCATAAAATGGAAAATTATTTGCCGTTATGCTAAGGCCATGTGCATGGTTTTTACTGCGAATGCTGAGCGCGTTGGAACGCAAATTTTTAAAGACTAAAGCATCTTGTAAAAATAAATCTTTGTTTAAATTTAATTCATTGGGTTTAGTGAAAATTGCTTTGGTTTGATTCGAAATTAATCCTCCATCAATTAAATAAGTTTCGGCAGTTTCGGCATGATTAAAAGAAAGATAATAATCTTCGTATAGCTCCTTATCAAATAATGGCAATCGAAATCCAGGGTGTGCACCTAAAGAAAAATAAATTGATTTGCTATCTGTATTTTTAACTTCGTATTGAAGGGTTAATTCTTGTTCGTTTAATATATAACTTAATGTTAAACTAAATTTAAAAGGATAAATTTCTAAAGTTTCTTCGTCTTCTGACAGCTGAAAGCTAACCATGGTAAGCGTTTGCGCAATTACACGAAATATTTTATTGCGTGCAAATCCATGTTGACCCATTGTATATTCTTTGCCATTATAACTATAGGTATCGTTTTTTAATCGCCCAACAATTGGGAACAAAACTGGTGAATGCCTTGCCCAGACAGTAGGTTCGGCTTGCCACATATATTCTAAATTACTTGCTTTATTAACAACCGATTGTAATTCGGCACCCATAGTATGGAGGCTAACTTTTAAAAATTCGTTTTCGAGACAAATAGAGGTACTCATGTGCGCTAATATAATACCTGCAAGATATGATTTATATCATATTTTTTTCTGCTTCATTGTGGCATTTTTAGGCTACAATTTACAGACCCTAGCCCTACCATTCATGAAAACAATTATTGAGCCTTTTAAAATCAAATCCGTTGAACCCATTTATTTCAATAGCGAAATAGATCGAAAATCAATTTTGGCTAAGGCATTTTACAACCCATTTTTAATTCCATCTACAGAAGTGATTATTGATTTGTTAACCGATAGCGGCACGAGCGCAATGAGTAGCAACCAATGGGCAGGCATCATGCAGGGCGACGAATCGTATGCGGGTAGTCCAAGTTTTTTTAGGTTCGAAGCAGCAGTCCAAAAAATAACTGGCCTGCCAATTATTATTCCTACACACCAAGGTAGGGCAGCCGAAAAAATTCTCTTTAGCATTTTAGGTGCTAAAGGAAAATATTTTTTGAGCAATACGCTTTTCGATACAACCCGAGCCAATATTGAATTTTCGGGCGCCGAAGGCATAGATTTAATTTGTGAGGAAGGGAAAAACACCGCCATTGCTGCACCTTTCAAAGGCAATATCAATATCGAAGAATTAAAAAAAACCATTGAAGCTAAAGGGGCCGAAAATATTCCCTTATGTTTAATTACCATTACCAATAATTCGGGCGGCGGTCAGCCGGTAAGTATGGAAAACATTCGCCAAGCACATGCAGTATGTAAAGCCCATCAAATTCCTTTATATATTGATGCTTGTCGATTTGCCGAAAACGCTTTTTTTATCAAGCAACGCGAAAATGGATATGCACAACATTCCATTCAAGAAATTGTAAAAGAAATGTTTTCCTATGCAGATGGTTGCACCATGAGTGCTAAAAAAGATGCCTTTGCAAATATTGGTGGATTTTTGGCTTTGCGTGATGAAGGTTTAGCCTTGCATTGTCGTAATTTATTAGTGATTACCGAGGGCTTTCCAACCTATGGAGGCTTAGCCGGAAGAGACCTCGAAGCCATTGCCATTGGCCTTGAAGAAGTGATGCAAGAAGATTACCTCAACTACCGCATCAAAAGCATTGAATATTTAGGAGAGAAATTAACGAAAGCCGGAGTACCAATTATGCAACCGACCGGAGGGCATGCAGTTTATTTAGATGCCAAAGCATTTTTACCACACATTCCAGTTGCACAATACCCAGGTCAAGCTTTAGTCTGCGCTTTGTACTTGAGTGGTGGTATAAGAACAGTTGAAATTGGTTCTTTGATGTTTGGAAAATACGACAAGGATCATCAATTAATTCCAGCAAAACTAGAACTGGTAAGATTAGCCATTCCACGAAGAGTTTATACCCAAAGCCATATCGATTATGTAGCCGAAGTAATTATCGAAGTATTCCAAAATAGGGCGGAGATAAAAGGCTTAAGCATTGTCGAGGAATCAGAGCTATTGAGACATTTTACTGCCAAATTAAAACCTATTAATACCTAAATAAAAATGATACAGTTAACGAAAATTTTTCATTTTGAAATGGCACATGCCATTGATGGCTATCCTGGAACTTGTAAAAATATACATGGGCATTCTTACGAATTACATGTACAAGTAAATAGTGGGATTGAAAGTGATGAATATATTCAAGGAATTGGGTTGGACATCGATTTTAAATACATCAAAAATATTGTAAAAAGCTATATAATTGATGCATTCGATCACCATTTACTTTTATCTAAAAGCTATATAAACAAAAATGCGGGCTTGGCGAAAAACGAAAATCTAATTGCATGGGAAATAGAACCAACGGCCGAAAATATTTTAATATATATCCAAAAGATACTTCAAGAAAAAATGCCAGATCATTGCCATTTAAATCAATTGACCTTATTTGAAACAAAAGATTCGTATGCTATTTGGCAGGCATAATGAATAATTAATAAATCCATTTATATCCATTAGCTGCAAATTGGGAATTTTAAAGATAAAAAAACATAATTTAATGTGAAAATAGCTTAATGAATTGGTATTTTAGTAAAAGATTGGAATAAATTTTATGTTAAGAAGAATTTGGTTAGTTATTATTTTTACAAGTGTCTGCATTACTTTAAATGCATCAATTCTAACGCTTAATCAAAAAAATACGATTGCCGCTCAAATCAATAAATTTTTAGATTCAGAGAGAGGCATTTTTTATGTCTATGAATCTAGTGGAAATGTGCTAACCTGTATCATCAAGAATGATACTTTCTACAACCCAAATGGCTTTCATTATATATATCATTTAAAAAATGGGGAAGCCTATCGT
Source organism: uncultured bacterium (assembly GCA_903828245.1). Classification (GTDB taxonomy): domain Bacteria; phylum Bacteroidota; class Bacteroidia; order Sphingobacteriales; family Sphingobacteriaceae; genus CAIKLP01. The sequence continues at coordinate 11,529 of CAIKLP010000058.1, forward strand.
AAAGATCACTCTCCTTACCATGGACATAATTTTAGGCGAAATTTATTTGTCTACAAAAACGACATCTATTTATTAGGCGGCTACGGTTTTTTTGAGACGAATAATAATTTAGAAAAATTCAGTTTTAAAACAAAAGAATGGGATTTTGTGCCAATTACTGGCGAAAAGCCACCTTTTATTAGAGGTACTTACCTTCAAAAAGAAGAGCTAATTTATTGTTTTGCTAATAAAAAATCTGGGAACAATATGGAACCCGATATATATGACGAACATATATATAAATTAAATATGGCCAGTCGTAATTGGACAAGGTTCGAAAACATCAATGCCGACTTAAAAAATATCAAAGACCCAACTGAAGTTTATTTAAAAGACTACGTTCTAATGATCTATTCGGGCTTTACTAACATTATTAATAAAAAAACATTTGAGTATATTAAAATTAGCAATGATGATCTTAATTTAACCTATGTTAATATTAGAGACAAAGAAATTATTGCTGATGAAAATAAATTTACCTGCACCTATAGTGGTGCCATTGACAACCAGTATTTAAAGATAACCAATGATGTAGATCAGTTATGGAAAACCCATAATAAAAGGGCTAAACCACTTGTTTTAGAACCTAATTTCTTTCAAAGTTATAGCTCCTATTTGATGGTTTTTGTCTTTTTTGCTATTATAATTACCCTTTTTTGGTACTATAGGTTATATAATATCATCATTCCATGTAAAAAAGCGGATGCTTTATACCCTTTTATCAATCGATTTACCGAAATAGGTAAAAACAAAATAAGTTTAGATGAATTAGACGAAATCTTTGCAATTAACCATATGGAGGCGGAAAGTAAAAAATCGAAAAGACACCGTATGCTCAAAAATATGGAACAAAAATACCCAGGCTTTATTCTGAGAGAAAAAGATGAGCTAGATCGTCGAAAATTTAGCTATAACCTTAATTTTCAAGTATTGAAACTAAAGAAATAATAGGTTGCAAATTGGTTTCAGGCCTAAAGGCCTTCATTTGTTTATAGTTGACACAATAAATAAATAAATAAAAGCAATCACGCATTAAAAACAATAAAATAGTTCTTTTTAATAATCAAAAATAGGTTTGTAACCAATATGCAACCGATACCAATCTTTCTAAATACTTAATAAATCGAAATTTGTTATCATACCAAAAACTATAAATAATTTTATTTTAAAGAATCTTTCTAGAAAAACAATAAATATGGCCGAAAGCAAAGAAAAAGTAATTGGAATAATTGGATCCAAAATTAGGGAAACTAGAATTAACAAAGGTTTAAGCATGGAAAAAGTGGCGCATTTATCTGGCTTGTCTTATTCCCAGGTTATTCGAATAGAAAATGCTAAAATCAATACCAGCATATACCAATTGTATTTAATTTCTAAGGCCTTAGAAGTAACAATGGGCGAAATCTGTGATATCTAATCCTTCATGCCGATTTGCCAGCATAACTTATTAAAGTGTTAAAAACGATTAATACCTTAATATTCGTTATATTTGAATAAGCACAGATTTAATCAAATATGTTATGAAAATAAAACAAATTCTATTAACTACATTTCTTGTTTTGATCAGCTTAATAACAGCAGACAAAGCTCAAGCACAGGTATCAAATTCAATCGATTCCAATAAAGTGTATGTGATCATTAAAAATGACGGTTCTGAATTTATTGGTAAAATTATTTCTTCGGATATGCGTGAAGTAATAATGGAAACTCAAAAATTAGGCGCTATTGCTATTCCAAAGCATGAAATCAAAGAAATGAAACTACTCCAAACTGGCGACCTTGATGTAGCTGGTAGTTTTATACCCAACGAACCATTTGCTACCCGTTATTTTATAACCACCAACGGATTACCCATTGCCAAAGGCGAAAGTTACATCACCGGCAATATATTTGGCCCTGATTTTCAATATGGCTTGGCTGATAATTTAGGCGTAGGTGTCATTACTTCTTGGATAGGCTCCCCTATTATTTTTACTTCCAAATATTCTTTCGAAATTGATAAAAATGTAAATGGAGCTGTTGGCTTATTGGTAGGAACAGGTGGCTGGGGTTGGGCTAGTAGTTTTGGATTGGCCATACCCTATGGCTCCATTACTTTAGGTGATAGTAAAAGTAATATTACCGGCTCTTTGGGATACGGAACAATTTGGGGAAATCAAAATAATGCTGGTGGCAGAACCATCGTATCTATTGCAGCAATGCATAAATTAAGCAAAAGTATTAGTTTAGTTTTTGATTCTTTTATATTACCATCAACTAGAACAATTATAGATGGTGGTAATAGCTATCAAAATAATTTTTCTTTATTTATTCCCGGCTTGAGGTTTCAAACTTCGGAATCCAGTGCTTTTCAATTCGGTTTTGCAGGTGCTAGCATCGGTAATTTTACAGGTGCAGTTCCATTTCCTTATTTGCAAGTGTTTAGAAAATTTTAAATACCGAGAAATTAAAATCAATTAATTTTAGCATTCAAAAAAATAAAAAAGGCGATTGAATTTCAATCGCCTTTTTTATTAGACAAATCAATTATAGAAAAATTACAAAGCTTTATAACGGAAATTATAATAACGTTGGGTACTTAACTTAATTGCACTTGTTGCAGTGGTTAATGGTGTTAGCCCTCCTTTATAATAATTATTGATTTCCAATTTATACAGCGTTCCCTCTGCACCTCTAATCATTAACACACGGCCTGGTATTGGTGTAATTAAATTATTTGGTCCATCATACACATACCATCCTTTGTTGCTGCCTGTTTTAATAGCATATACAGGCGCTGCATCTGAACGAATAGTAGAATCTGCATTAAACGAAATTACATCAGCAAATATACCCACATGAGTGTATGCACCACCCATTCCTGGACCTGAAGTACCGGCATTGGTTAAAATGGTAGTGCCTCTGAAAGCCACATCCCAGTTGTTTGTTGCGCTATCTGCTAAAGGAACAATGGCACGATTTTTTAAACTAAAAAAGGTAAAATGACCAGTGCCAAAAGGTTGTCCTTGAGCAGAAGTTCCAATAATAGTATCGGCTATTAAATTTTGAACAACGGTTACATCGTTTAAGGTATACACTTTGTAAGTACCATTATTACTGGTGTCAATCATTGAATTGGTATTGTCTGTGCAAGCGTAAAAGCTAGAAGCAACTATGGCCATGGCCATTAAAATTTGATTTTTTTTCATGCTATTTTATTTTTTATTTTTTTGATAAAACTGATAAGATAAAGTCGTGTAAAAGGTTCTTCCTGCTAAGTTTGGAAGGTTTGCGATATCTATATAATTACTTACATTATCACAACCAATTTGCATCCTAAATTGTTTGTTAATTTGTTTTCCAGCAGCTATATTTATTTGTGCAAATGCATTGGCAAATCCATCGTTGCTATTGTATAAACCATTACCATCTTTGTCGCTCACTGCCCATTTACTTCTATAAATAATGCGCAAGTTGGTAAAGAAATTTTCGTTTTCGTAAGTTAATTTAAAATTGGCCATGTGCTTGCTTCTATTGGGCAAACCAATGTATTCGCCTAAACGCATAAGCCTTGCAAATCCACTTGCATCGATGGTGTAAATTTTACCTGCTTTGATATCTTTAACTTGATCTTTATCTGCTGTTAAAAGATATTGATAGCCTGCCGACACAGCAAATTGTGGCGTAATTTTAACACTCATTTGTGATTCGACACCTTGGGTATAGGCATTTTTTAAATTTAAATAACTAAAAATTTGTGCCCCACTTTTATGGTAGGCCACTAATCTGGTATCAATTAAATTCTCGACATCATTTCTAAAAAAAGATAAATCAAATTGAATTTGTTGATTAGGATTGTATTGCAAACCAAAGTTTATGCCTGTTGCATATTCAGGGTGTAATTCTTTGAGTTTATAATAGTCGGATTCGATGCTTAAAATTTGTCCAATACTTTGTAAAAATTCGATTTGTTTTTGCGCCTCTAATGCGCCAAATACCGAATAGCCACCCGCTGCCGTGTTAGTAAAGTTTAAATATAATTGCCTAAAATCGGGCGCTTTAAAACCACGACCTATACTGGCATTAAATTTTAAATGATCGTTTGCTTTAAACATGGCTGCAATTTTTGGCGAAAATGCAGCCGCAAATAATTGGTTATTATCGTATCTAAAACCCGCAATGATGGTTAATTTTTCAACAGGTTTGATTTCAGTTTGCGCAAAAACATAGGCAATATTATTTGTTCTACGTGCGCTGTTGAGTTCGTATCTATTGCTCTTTACGCCTTCTTGCACATAACCAACACCCGCGTTAAAACTAATTTGATCATTCAAATAATAATCGGTTTGGTTTTCTGCTCTTACAAATTGGTGGTTTAATTGGTCGTCGTAAATACTATTACCCGAGGTATTTAAATTTTGATCGGCATTATAATTAGTAGCGTATAAACGCAGCGTCGATTTCAGTTTATTCGAAAATAAATGAGTAATTACCGGGTTCAAATTAACATCACGGTGGTATTCGTTGCCTTTAGAATAAGTAATGATGCCATTATTGGTAACTGCAATTTCGTTTTGAATATGTTCATATGCATATCTTAAATCGAGGTCAATTTTTGTTTTTGCACTTAATTGATAGCTGGTATGAAGTTGGTTGGTCAGTCTCCAAATAGGCGCTACGGTTCGTTCCACTGCATAAGGCCTGATACTAAAACCATCGGACTGGTAAGAATTTAAAAAATGAGAAAAGGTAAATTTGCCTTTTGAAAAAGTAGTATTACAATTAACATCTTTGGTATTATAGGTGCCATAACGCAAACTAGCCGCTAATTTATTATTAGTTGTTTGGTCGGTAATAATATTGATCACTCCGGCCATGGCTTCCGAACCATATAGCGAAGAAGATGGTCCTTTTACAATTTCAATTTTTTTGATATTTCCAACAGCCAATCGGTTTAAGTCGAGTACGCCAGAAGTACGGCCCACTAAGGGTTCGCCATTGATCATGATTAAAGTATAATCGGGGTTGAGGCCTTGCATTTGCACTCCGGTGCCAAATCCTGCAGTTAAAAATAAACCCGATTGTTCTTGCAAAATATCCGAAAGGCGCATAGAACCGGCTTGTTTGATGCTTTTTTGGGTAATGATTTTGGTTGGAATGGCTACATTACTCAATTTGCGTTCGCTACGCGTTGCAGTTACAACGGTTTCTTCTTTGATGTTGTATTGCTTTAAATGCGAATGATAAGATGAATCTGCGGCTATTTGCGCATAAGAAGCTATGCTACTTGCGAATAAAAAAATTATAAAAAAATGGTATTTCAGCCCCTTCATCTAGCGCAAATATGCTTGCTTTAGACAAGAGAAATGTCATCAAATTGTCAGAGTAAATTACATGACTTTAGTCTGACAAATAAAATCGCTGATTGGCAATTTAGTTGACTTTGAAATCTGATTAAACCCACCCGAAATTTCGGAGAAATTTCGGTAACCGCGTGCTTGCAACATGCTGGCTGCAATCATGCTGCGGTAGCCACCAGCACAATGCATAAAGAAATGTTCGTTTGGATTAATGTCTTTGATCCAGTCGTTAAGGTATGCCAAAGGCTTGCTGTAAGCTTCGTTTATGTGAGAGGCAGCATATTCACTTTCTTTACGGATATCAATAACTTTACTCTCTCCTATTTTTACTTGCGATTCAAATTGTTCGGGAGAAATGCGCAACACTTGGTCGGTTTCTTTTCCGGCTGCTTTCCATGCAGCTATTCCACCTGTTAAAAATCCAATTTGATTATCGAAACCTACACGCGCTAAACGGGTCACCGCATCTTGCTCTTTTCCATCTTCCGTTACCAATAAAATGGGCTGCATTACATCAACAATTAAGGCACCAACCCATGGTGCAAAATCACCATTCAAACCAATATTAATAGCTTGGGGTACAAAATCTTTAGCAAATACATCGGCATCGCGGGTATCTAAAATAATCGCGCCTGTTTGTTCGGCTGCCACTTCAAATTCGGCAGGGCTCAAGGCACGCATGCCGTTGCTCATTACGGTATCAAAACTTTCATAACCTTTTTTGTTCATGGCAACATTCATTCCAAAATAAGCCGGTGGTGCTAACAATCCGTCGGTCACTTCTTTAATAAATGCTTCTTTATTGGGTTGATTAAGTGCGTAGTTTACTTTTTTCTGATTACCTAAAGTATCGACTGTTTCTTTCATCATGTTTTTGCCACAAGCACTGCCCGCGCCATGTGCAGGGTAAACAATTACCTCGTCGGCTAATGGCATAATTTTATTCATCAAGCTTTCGTACAACATGCCCGCTAATTCATCTTGCGTTAAATTAGCTGCTTTTTGTGCTAAATCTGGACGACCTACATCACCTAAAAATAAAGTGTCGCCACTAAAAATAGCATGGTCTTTTCCGTTTGGATCTTTCAATAAAAAAGTACTACTCTCCATAGTATGACCCGGTGTGTGCAATACTTTTAGCGTAAGGTCGCCAATTTTAAATTCTTCGTTATCTTTCGCAGAAATACAATCGAACTCGCAAGCCGCGTTAGGGCCGTATACAATTTTTGCACCTGTTTTTTTGCTCAAATCGACATGACCCGAAACAAAATCGGCATGAAAATGCGTTTCGAAAATATATTTTAATTGCACATTATCTTTTGCTAAACGATCTAAGTAAGGTTGCACTTCACGAAGAGGATCTACAATAAATGCTTCGCCATTTGAAGTAACATAGTATGCGCCTTGCGCTAAACAACCAGTATAAATTTGTTCTATATTCATGGTATTAGATATTAAAATTCGGGTGCTTTTAAAAAGCATTACAAAGTTAATATATTTTGAAGCAACCTTTTGCAACAAATGTTGCAAAGCATTAAAATTTCGAAGATTTTTAAGGCCAAAGGCTTAAAAGCGCCTTATGGGTTGTTTTTGTTGAAAAAATGATATATTTAATATTCAAAATATATGAAAATGAACCCTTCAAAATTGCTATTAATGCTTAGTTTTTTGCTTTTTTTATTTATTAGCCAAACTAAAGCGCAACGTGTATTCGCCACTAATTATCCGTATCAAGCCGAGCTAAAAGTATTTGTGGTAGCACAAGAATACCAAGCCGATTTAAAAGTGTATAAAGTGCGTAACGAATACGAAGCCACAGGACAAAACGGAAAATGGTTTTTTACTAAATATGATTATCAAGCGAAAAAGAAAATATATTTTGTAGACCACGAATACCAAGCAGAATTAAAAATATTTTTTGTAGAGCAAGCCTATCAAGCTGGCTGGCGTAATGCAGCGAAGAAGCATTTGTTGTATTAGTTTTTTTTACAACCCCTGCAACCTTTCCGCTGCGGCCTTTAAAGTCTCATCCTTTTTCGCAAAGCAAAAACGAATTACGCCATGGTCGGTTTTATCTTGATAAAATGCCGAAACGGGAATAGTAGCTACGCCATAATCTTTTACTAAACGTATGGCAAAATCTTTGTCGTTTTCGTTCGAAATATTTTTGTAAGAATAACATTCGAAATAACTTCCATAAGATGGAATGCATTCGAGTTTTGTATCAGAAAGTAATTGCCTTAACAAATCTCGTTTTTGCTGCATTTGCTGACCTAGAATTAAATAGTTTTTGTTTTCTGTGAGATAAGCTGCTAGCGCTACTTGCTTGGGCGTATCGCAGGTAAAGGCGTTGAACTGGTGAACCTTTCTATATTCTTTCATGAGGCTTTCGCCTGCAATGCAATAACCTAATTTCCAACCGGTGCAATGCATGGTTTTTCCAAAAGAAAAACACACAAAACTGCGCGCCAATAATTCGGGATGTTTTAAAATACTCTGATGCGCTTTGTCTTCAAAAATTAAATGTTCATATACTTCATCGCTCAAAATAATAATGTCTGTCCCGGCAACTATACTTTTTAATTCATTAATATCTTGCTCGGAAAGCACTGCGCCTGTTGGGTTGTGTGGCGAATTAATCATGATCATTTTAGTACGCGGTGTAATTTTACTGCGCACTTCATTCCAAGGAATGTTATAATTAGGAAAAGTTAAATTGATGCGAACAGGTACGCCCCCATTGATTTCAATATTTGGAATATAACTATCGTATGCGGGTTCAAATAAAATCACTTCGTCGCCAGGATGTATCAAAGTGGTAATAGCCGTATAGATGGCGTAAGTACCGCCTGGGCTAATGGTAATTTGCGTATCTGGGTTAATGCTTTGTTGATATAAACTTTGCACCTTAGCAGCCAGTGCTTCGCGCAATGCTGAGTAACCATTGGCATGGGTGTATTGGTTAAAACCATCGGCCATGGCTTGGCTTACCAATTGCGTAAGTGCCGGATCCATCTCAAAATCTGGAAATCCTTGGCCTAAATTAATGGCACCGTATTGTGCGGCCAATACCGACATTTCAGTAAAAATAGTGGTTCCTACGCTTGGGAGTTTACTTTTCAAAATCATATCAACTAATATAGTACAAAAAAAATGTATTTTTGAACATGAGTTTAACCGATACCATTGTTGCATTAGCTACGCCTGCCGGAACCGGTGCCATCGGCATTATTCGTTTGTCTGGGCCCGAAGCCATTAGCATTGCTAATAGCGTGTTTAAAGGCAAAGACTTAACAAATCAGGCATCGCATACGCTTCATTTTGGTAAAATTACCAATGGCAATGTAGTTATCGACGAGGTATTGGCCAGTATATTTGTAGCCCCTCATTCTTATACCAAAGAAAACAGTGTCGAATTTTCTTGTCATGGTTCGGCCTATATTATTGCACAAATAATCAAATTATTAATAAGTAAAGGCGCTAGAATGGCCAAGGCTGGCGAGTTTACTATGCGCGCATTTTTAAATGGGCAGTTAGACTTATCGCAGGCCGAAGCCGTAGCAGATTTAATTGCTTCGCAGAATGCAGCATCGCATCAAATAGCCATGAACCAAATGCGCGGTGGCTTTAGTTCTGAGCTGCAAGCCTTGCGCAGCGAACTCATTAATTTTGCATCGCTGGTAGAATTAGAATTGGATTTTTCGGAAGAAGATGTAGAGTTTGCCAACCGTACACAAATGAAAAATTTGATTCTTCAGATATTAAAAGTTATTACGCGTTTAATTAATAGTTTTGAATTAGGTAATGTGATCAAGAACGGTATTCCTGTTGTGATTGCGGGCAAGCCCAATGTTGGTAAATCTACTTTATTAAATACCTTGTTAAATGAAGAACGCGCCATTGTTTCGGAAATAGCAGGTACTACCCGCGATACCATTGAAGATGAAATGAGTATACAAGGTTTGCGTTTTCGTTTCATCGATACGGCTGGTATTCGCGAAACAGACGATGTAATTGAAGCCAAAGGTGTAGCACGCAGCATAGAGAAAATAAATTCTTCGGCTGTAATATTGTATGTCTACGATGCTTCCCAAACAAGCCTTTCAGAATTACAAACAATTATTGCGGAGTTTATACCCATCCTCGAAAAAAATAATTCGACTTTATTTTTAGTCGAAAATAAAAGTGATAAAAATACCGCCGCACCTTACAACATTGAAGGACTAAGACATATTCAAATTTCTGCATTACTAAAAACAGGCATGCAAACACTAGAAAACGAATTGGTAAAATTAGTTGATCTTGCTGCGCTAGAAAGCGGCCAGAGTATTGTGTCTAACCTACGCCACGCAGAAGCCCTACAAAACGCTGCAACTGCATTAGAGAAAGTATTGAACGGCATCGACAACCCAATTACCTCCGACTTTTTAGCCATTGATATTAAGCAAGCATTATATCATTTAGGCGAAATAACGGGGAGTATTTCTACCGACGATTTATTGGATAATATATTTAGCAAGTTTTGTATCGGAAAGTGAAGTAATTGACTTTAGTTGATTTTAGTACACTATATCAACACTTTATGATATATGTTTTGATTCTTTTTGTTACCATTTGATTCTTTTTTACATATATTTGTTACCATAATCAGTCAATGGTAACAAAATAACCTTAATTGGTAACACTTTTGGTGACTTGATGGCGGTTCCTGACATCTCTAGTCATTTGCTGACATCTGTGGACGTTTCCTGACAACCATTGAGTAAAGCAAATGAGTAGTAACATCACCATTACAAGGAAGCGCGTTATATTCACGGTGAATTCGGCAAAGGGACTTGGACTTTTTACGGTGGGCATGATCCAGAGGATTATCAACACTTAGTAAACGACCCACCTACTGATTTGAATTTACATCCTAATTCACCAGGATATCGATTAATATTAAACAATGTGCTGTTCCCTGCGGCGAAGAAGAAGAAACAGAAAACCTAGGATTAATATGTTAATATGTTAATGGGATAATGGGATAATACTTGTGCTGAGCGCCGGTCACTGAGCGGAGCCGATTGAGGTGGAGCATGTTAATTACAATAAAATAAAACAAACAAAAATTATATGAAAAAACTACTACTCTCTATTGTTGCCTTAACCGTAGTTACGGCAAGTTTTGCAACTAAAAGTCCTTTTGAAAAAAACAAGGAACGAGCGTTAGCAAGAAAAAAAGCAATCGAAAAATTCGAAATGCAAAATCGTTCAGCAGCAACTATTGATGTTGCCAAAACAACTAAATATTCTTATTGGGATATGACAACAAATGCTTGGAATTCATCATATGCAACAGATGCAACTTATGCAAATGATAGATTGGTTTCTGAGTTACAATTGTCGTATACATTAACAGACACTTTTGGTAAAATATTCTATAATTATGATGCTAATGGAAGATACACTTCTGTAGAATCTAAAGAATATAATCCAATGACTCATACCTATAGCGATGGAGCTAGAAAAGTATATACTTATACTTCTAATGGTAGCTATGTAGAATTATATGAATCTTACGATACCCAAACAAGTACTTGGACTCCAAGTTACCGCACATCGTATGTATTTAATAGCCGTAAAGCACAAATTAAAGTGTTATCAGAAAATTATAGCAATGGACTTTGGTCAGTATCTTATGGGTACTCTCGTAATTTAACTTATTATAACAACACAAATAAGATTGTACAAGAAATAGATAGTAGCTATAACCAGAGTACACTTACTATGGAAGCTAGTTATGGTATGATTCGTTCATTTAATAGTGCAGGACAAATCTTGAGAATTGAAAACTATTCTTATGATAATAACGTAGCTACTTTAGAAGAGGTGGACAGTCTGAAATATGATGGTGCTGGTTTGCCTATATCATTAACACTTTATGATCCGATAACAATGGTAGCAATGATGCGTATGGATAATATCACTTGGAATGGAACTTTCAATCCAGATATTGATTTATTCGATAATCAACCAGCTTCTTATTTAATGAACATGTATAACAATAATACATGGGTATTAGCAGGTCGTTTTACTACATCTTACCCAGACAACTACGGTTCACAAATCCAATTGGAAGAAGTATATGAAAACAATGTTTATATACCTGACTACAAATATTCAACTATAAATGACTTCAACTTCCATTTAATTGAAGAATCAAGTCAAGCATACGATGCAGCTACTTCTACTTGGACAGTAAATTATGGCAATCAATACACTTATCAATATGATGTAAATAATCGCATTACTGAATACATTAGTAAGCAACGTTATAATATGGACACTGCTTATATAAACAACCAAAAAATGGAATACTCTAATTTCATTAATGTTGTTGCAGGTGTAAACCATTCTTCAAATACGTTAGAAGTTAAATTATATCCTAACCCTAGCGCGAACGGAAATGTTAACATCAATTTGAATCTTGAAAAAGCTTCAAACATTTCTATTGCTGTAATGGATATCAATGGCAGAATAGTATCTAGCCAAGAAGTTAATTTAGGAACAGGATTAAACACAGTTCAATTATCAAATCTTAACACAGGTTTATACTTTGTAGAGGTCGTATCTGATTATGGTGTTTCTAAAACGAAAATTATAGTAGCTGGTAATTAGTAACTGGTGACTGGTAAATAAAAAAGGTGCTGAGAAATCGGCACCTTTTTTTGTATATTAGAGTATGAAAAGGTTGATCAATCTTCTGTTATTAATTACGCTTAGCATGAATTCACATGCCCAAGTGCTTAACAAAGGATTGAAAAAAGTTCCTACTCTTGTTAAAACTACCAGTACAATTCTAAAAACAAAACCAGAAAAATGCGAGACACTTTCATTTAATTCAATAGTAGATAAATGGTATTTACTATGAATTAAGGAAATGTTAAATCTACTCTTGCTTGGATTTGTTAATTTAAAATAACCTTCCCGTTAAATTTTCCTGCACTAGATTTTAACTCGAAGAGGTAAGCCCCTTTAGGCAAAGGCTGTTCATTGCGATTTTTACCCTCCCATACAATTTCTTGATAGCCCTTAGCTAAATCTGCATAGGTTTTTTCGAAAACCTTCTCGCCTATTAAATTATATACCGAAAAATATAAAGATGATTGAGTTGGATTATAAAAAGAAATGTTGGTGCTTTGCTCAAATGGATTTGGATAGGTAAATGCTTTGAAAGCATGACTATTATTAGCGTTTAAAACAATACCAGTTATTAATGGATCTGAAGATAAAATCGAATCAATATTAATATTTTCATCTCCTGCTTGGTAATTCAAAAACTGATAAGAGTCAAATAGCATTTCGTCTTTGGTGTTGAATCCTGCTGAAACATTTTGTGGCGGACTGCTTGGATTATAAGGATTAGCCGAAGTATTATCGTAAGTATGTGTTGAGAATAATTTATATCCTGTTGGTACTTTAATTAATCTCTTGTAAAAATAATAGCCTTGCCAATTAAAATCCCATTTGTTTATTCTGATTAATGGAATGGTGTCTTTTCCTTTATAGGCAAAATTAGTCATATTGGTAGCCAATTTATGAGAATGTGGAAAGGCACCAAACATGGATAAATTGTATGGAAGCGTTGCCGAACCGTTGGGGTAGCTTGCCGTAAATTTTCTTATCGTATTGGCAGGAATATTTAAATTCCAGTTTTGTAAAAAAGATTCGACCATTACTTGTCGCACATTTTGGGTGCCAACAGGATAAAAATAAAACCTAATTTTGGTACTGTCTATATTGCCTGCCGAACCTGCAGGATAATGTATTTGTAAAACAATTCTTGAACCTGCTTTTAAATTAATTCCCATTTTTATTTGGGATGAATTAGGAAAAACCGTAGGTGCTGCACCAGGCGCAAAGCCGCCTAGGCTATAATCTCCCGGAGGGTTAAAGCAATTTCCTGTTAAATCTGTTTGGGTAGTTCCAAGGCTATCTACATTCACAATTACATGGTGAACTATACTTGGATTGCCTGCCACAATTTCGAAGGCCCTAATGATTCTATTTTGTGTTAAACCGCTTGGTAATGAAAAACAAACATAACTATCGTTGGTATTTGCATTACTGGTAAACACTGGCATCTTTAATTCTAAATCTGGCTGGCCATATAATTGATAGTTTGAATAAATTGGTGGTGTCGGAATTTTGGTGGTATCGCCTAATAAAGCGCCGCCTTGTATCCAATTAAGAATTGCCGATTTTTCATTTTCGGTAATGGTTCTTTCGTGCGAAAACCGAGTATATGTAGTATCTGGGCTCCAAGGTGGCATATAACCAGCGCTTAAATACGCACTGATTGGATATAATTTACTATTCACATCGGCATAAGTCAACAAAGAGGAAGCATGTTGGTTTTCGTGATGACAATTACCACATTTATTATAAATAATTGGCGCTACATCACTAAAATAAATTTGCGCATTTGCTTGTGTTATTACAAACAACATCAAAATTAATAAACCACCAATTTTCTTCATTATATATTTGCTAATGTTTAAAATTATTTTGAAAATATTAAGCCAAGGCTTGTGCTAAATCTTCCAATAAATCTTCGATGTCTTCTACCCCAACACTTAAACGAAGCAGCGAATCTACCACGCCTGCAGTTTCTCTGTCGGCCTTTGAAATCGAGGCATGTGTCATGGTTGCAGGATGATTGATTAATGATTCTACACCTCCTAATGATTCGGCTAAAGAAAATACTTTGAAAGAAGATGCCAATTTAAAAGTGTCTTCGATACTGGCGTTTTTAGTCGTAAAAGAAATCATGCCCCCAAAATCACGCATTTGTTTTTTAGCGATGTCGTGGTTAGGATGGTCTTCAAAACCTGGCCAATACACTTTATCTACTTTAGGATGATTACGTAAAAAATGCGCCACCGCTTTACCGTTTTCGCAATGTGCTTTCATTCTTAAATGCAAGGTTTTGATACCTCTTAAAACCAAAAAAGAATCCATTGGACCCGGAGTTGCACCACAGGAATTATGGATGAATGCCAGTCGCTCATACAAAGTTTCGTCGTTCATCATCAGTGCGCCCATGATTACATCCGAATGGCCACCTAAATATTTAGTAACCGAGTGCATCACAATGTCTGCTCCTAAATCTATTGGGTTTTGGAGGTATGGCGATGCAAAAGTATTATCTACTGCAAAGGTAATATTACTTGCTTTGGCAATTTTAGCACAAGCGGCAATATCTACAATTTTCATGGTTGGATTGGTTGGGGTTTCTACCCAAATCAACTTCGTATTTTCGTTGATATAATTTTGAATATTTTGCGCATCGTGTAAATCGACGAAATGAAATTTGATACCATAGTTTGCGAAAACTTTGGTAAACATGCGGTAAGTACCACCATACAAATCGTTACCTGTAATTACTTCATCACCTGGTTTTAAAAGTTTAGCAACCGCATCTGTTGCACCCATACCACTAGAAAAACACAAGGCATGTTTAGCGTTTTCTAAAGCCGCTAAACAATCTTCGAGCGCTGTACGCGTAGGATTTTTACCACGGGCATAAGCATAACCTTGGTGTTTACCTGGCGATGCTTGCACGAAAGTGGAAGTTTGAAATATAGGCGTCATGATAGCGCCTGTTGATGGGTCGGGGCTTTGCCCTGCATGAATTGCTTTGGTACCGAATTTGTATGCCATTTGTATTAATTTTATCCCTAAAAATAGCATTATATACTCGTAAACTCAAAAATTTGAAATTTATTAAGAATTAATTTAACTTGGTTTAGAATTAAATTCAAATTGTATGAAAAATC
>CAIKLP010000059.1 GCA_903828245.1 uncultured bacterium
CGTTGTTTGACCCATAAACCCTTTGATTACTTTTTCATGATTCTGCGTAAGCATGCTTGGAACAGGATCCCATTTAGCAGAAAAATCAAATAAACTAAAGTAGTCGTTTTGCTCTGTTAGATTTCGATTATTGGTATTATCAATATCCGAAAACTCATAGTTATATGGATTGTTATCTAGTTTGAAATTTTTAAATGCAAATGTTTGTTGGAAATTTAATTTTGCTTGCGCATTTGGATCGGCTTTGTCGCCATCAAACATCGACTCGCAAATATCTATGCCCGCTGCAGCTAAAGCAATATCATAGCTGTCTGTGCCAGAACACATGGCAAATAAAAATCCGCCACCCATCGTGAAATTTTTAATGGCAGTTGCCACTGCCAGTTTTAATGCAGATACTTTTTTAAATCCAAATTTTGCGGCGGTTTGTTCGTTTTGTTGAACGTCATTTTGGTACCAAGCCGCATTTCGATAGGCAGCATAAAATCGTCCATATTGTCCGGTAAAATCTTCGTGATGTAAATGAAGCCAATCGTAATTCGGTAGCATTCCTTTGATGACTTCTTCGTCGTATATCAAATCGTATGGAATTTCGGCATAAGTTAACACCATCGTAACGGCGTCGTCCCAGGGTAGTTTATTTTTAGGCGAATACACTGCCATTTTCGGAGCCTTATCTAATTTTACGGCATCCATATTTGTTTCGGGTACAGCAATCTCCGCTAAAATTGCATTGGCTTGTACATCGGCAATAAGATCGTAAGAAACATTTCTGATGCGGCATTCGGCTTCAATACTTTGGGTGTAAGGAATTAAAAAACTACCACCTTTGTAATTCAGCAGCCACCACATCGACACATCTTGCTTGAGTACCCAATAAGCGACGCCGTAAGCTTTCAAATGATTGCTTTGTTTGTCATCCATTGGAATTAGTATAGATGTTGCCCTACCTATTGTAAAGCAGCCTATTAAGAATAGCAGTAGAATTGTTTTTTTCATTTCTTATCGTAAAAATACTAAAACATTTTTCTACTTTTGTTGCGAACAAAAAAATAACATGAGCACTGCAATATTAAAAACAGCAAAAGGAGACTTAAAGATTGAGTTCTTCGAAAAAGATGCACCAAACACGGTTGCAAATTTCATTAAACTAGCGAAAGAAGGTTTTTACGATGGTATCACTTTTCATCGTGTCATTCCTGATTTTGTGGTTCAGGCAGGATGCCCTTATTCTAAATCAGAGGCAACCGCTTTTAAAGCAGGTTCGGGCGGACCAGGTTATATGATTGATTGTGAATTAACTGGCGAAAACCAATTTCATGACAGAGGCGTATTATCGATGGCACATGCAGGTAGAAATACTGGCGGATCGCAATTCTTTATTTGCCATAGTCGTGCAAATACGGCTCACTTAGATAGAAACCATACCGTATTTGGTAAAGTAATAGAAAACGTAGACCTAGTAGATGCTATTGCACAAGGCGATAGTATTATTGGCATAACTGTAACGGAATAATTATATGAATTTAAGAGGAATTGTTTCGGTAACTGGTAAGCCAGGATTGTATCGTGTAATAGGTCAAAATAAAGCGGGCTTTATTTTAGAAACCATGGATGGTTTGAAAAATAAATTAATTACCAATGCAAGTACAAAGCTTGCCACATTAGAGGATATTACTGTTTTTGGTGACCAAGAAGAGGACATTACTTTGATCAGTATTTTAGAGAAAATGAAATCATCTGCTGCTAGTAATGCAATCCCAGATCCAAAAGCAGACAATAAAATATTACGTAAATATTTTACGAGCATTGTTCCTAACCACGATGTGGAAAGGGTTTACGCTTCGGATATTAAAAAAATTATATCTTGGTATGTGTTTCTTGCAACCTTACCTTTGTTTGACGAAGAAGCTCCAGTAGCAAACGAAGAACCAGTATCGTAATTTGCATCAGCAAAATAAAAAAACCCAAATGAACATTTGGGTTTTTTTATTTCCATATTTTAAGCATGATGATAGGGTTCTCCTTTTAAAATACTAAATGCCCGATAAATTTGTTCTACAAAAAACAAGCGCACCATTTGATGCGAAAAAGTCATTTTAGAAAGTGAAATTTCTCCATTTGCCCTTGCTTTTATTTTTTGATCAAAACCATAAGGACCGCCCACTACAAAGACAACCGAGCCAATCGATTGATTTTGCCAGTTGTTCATTTGTTTGCTAAAATCTACCGAGCTAAATTGTTTTCCGGTTTCGTCTAATAGCATCACTAAATCGGTATTGGTAATTTTACTTAAGATTAATTCCGCTTCTTTTTCTTTTTGTTGTTCTTCGCTTAAGCTTTTGGTGTTTTTTAATTCCGGAATTTCGATTAGTTGAAACTTACAATAATGAATTAATCTTTTGGCGTATTTTTCTATGCCTTCTATTAAATAAGCATCATTTGTTTTACCGACAACTAAAAGTGTAATTTTCATCTGCGTATTTTTTGAGCAAAAAAAAAGGGTTGAACCCTTTTTCTTAATTAGTTAACGCTTGCGCGTATAATGTTTAATGCACCTCCAGCCTTAAACCACTCAATTTGTTGTTGGTTATAAGTATGGTTAACCATTATTGTTTCCTTGCTTCCATCTGCATGGTTTAAACAAATGCTCAGTTGATTGCCTGGCGCAAATTCGTTTAATCCATTAATGTCAATGGTATCATCTTCTAAAATTTTATCGTAATCGGCATTGTTTGCAAATGTCAAGGCAAGCATACCTTGTTTCTTTAAATTAGTTTCATGAATTCTAGCAAATGATTTTACCAAAATGGCACGAACACCTAAATGACGAGGTTCCATTGCTGCGTGCTCTCTTGAAGATCCTTCTCCATAATTCTCATCACCAACTACAATCGAACCAATTCCAGCTGCTTTGTAAGCACGCTGTGTAGCAGGAACTGCGCCATATTCGCCGGTTAATTGATTTTTTACCGTATCTGCTGTATCGTTGAAAAAGTTAATAGCACCAATCAACATGTTATTCGAAATATTATCTAAATGTCCGCGGAATTTTAACCATGGACCAGCCATAGAAATATGATCGGTAGTACATTTTCCTTTGGCTTTAATTAATAATTTTAAGCCTTTGATATCTTGTTTTTCCCAAGCAGCAAATGGAGCTAGTAATTGTAATCTGCTAGAATTTTCTGCTACCAACACGGTTACTTTACTTCCATCTGCAGCTGGCGCTTGGTATCCTGCGTCTTCCACTGCAAAACCTTTAATAGGTAATTCAATTCCTTTTGGTTCATCTAATTTAACTTGTTCGCCTTTTGAATTGATAAGCGTGTCTGTTAAAGGATTAAAAGTTAAGTCACCTGCAATCGCTAATGCGGTTACAATTTCTGGCGAAGCAACAAAAGCAAAAGTATTTGGATTGCCGTCTGCGCGTTTGGCAAAATTTCTATTGAACGAAGTGATGATTGCATTTCTTTCTTGTTTTTCTGCACCATGACGAGCCCATTGTCCAATACATGGTCCACAAGCATTGGCAAGCACCACACCACCCATTGCAGCAAAAGTGGCTAGATAGCCATCTCTGTCTACGGTATAGCGTACTTGTTCGGATCCTGGTGTAATGGTATATTCTGATTTTGCTTGTAAGTGTTTATCCACTGCTTGTTGCGCAATAGATGCTGCTCTAGAAATATCTTCGTAAGATGAATTGGTACATGAACCAATTAACCCAACTTCTAATTTCGATGGCCAATTATTTTCTTTTACTGCTGCAGCAAATTTTGAAATGGGCCAAGCCAAATCTGGCGTAAATGGCCCATTAATTTGCGGCTCTAAGGTTGATAAATCTATTTCAATTAATTCGTCGAAATAATTTTCTGGATTGGCAAATACTTCTGCATCACCTGTTAAATGATGAGCTACTTTATCTGCTAGATCAGCGATGTCTGCACGTTCGGTGCCTCTTAAATAAGCGGCCATTTTTTCGTCGTAACCAAAAATAGAAGTGGTTGCTCCAATTTCTGCACCCATATTACAAATGGTTCCTTTTCCAGTACAAGATAATGACAGTGCGCCTTCGCCAAAATATTCTACGATAGCACCTGTTCCACCTTTTACTGTTAAAATTCCAGCAACTTTTAAAATCACATCTTTGGCAGAAGTCCAACCAGATAATTTACCTGTTAACTTTATACCAATTAATTTTGGAAATTTTAATTCCCAAGGTAAGCCAGCCATTACATCACAAGCATCTGCACCACCCACACCAATGGCAATCATACCTAAGCCACCAGCATTTACTGTGTGAGAGTCTGTACCAATCATCATGCCTCCAGGGAATGCATAATTTTCTAACACTACTTGGTGAATAATTCCAGCACCTGGTTTCCAAAAACCAATACCATATTTATTAGAAACAGAAGCTAAGAAATCGTAAACTTCTTTATTTTGAGAATTTGCAGTGGCTAAGTCGGCGTTTGCACCTTCTTTAGCTTGAATTAAATGGTCGCAATGAGCAGTAGATGGAACGGCAACTTTTGCTCTGCCTGCTTGCATAAATTGCAATAAGGCCATTTGCGCAGTAGCGTCTTGCATCGCCACCCTGTCTGGTGCAAAATCTACATAAGATTTTCCTCTGCTATAGGCTTCTGTAGCACTTTCCCATAAATGGGCGTATAATATTTTTTCGGTTAAAGTAAGGGGTTTGTTTACAATTTTGCGCGCTGCGTTAACTTTTGCGTCAAGGTTTGCATAAACCTTTTCAATCATTTCTATATCAAATGCCATAATAATTTATTTTCTACCGCGAATTTAGGATAAATTATTATTTTTTTTCGATCAATTTTGCATTTGTTTATTTGATTGTTTCGAATCGAAAACCTCGGTTTAATAGTGCTTCTATGGATCTTGGTAGTGATTCTTTGAGATTGGCATATGCTTTCAGGCTATCATGAAAAACGATAATAGCGCCATCGCTAGAATGTTTGAGTACATTTTGAAAGCATTTTTCGGGGCTGCTTTTCTGGTCAAAATCGCCACTTAACACATCATACATCACAATTTTAAACTTTTCTTGGAGTAGTTTTATTTGGCTCCTTTTAATTCTGCCATAAGGGGGGCGAAATAAGTTTGTTTTAAAATAAGGTTCGCAAGCAAGCGTATTTTGCTGATAAGTGTTTTTGTCTGTACCCCAACCATTTAAATGATTAAATGTATGGTTTCCAATGGCATGCCCTGCTTTTATAATTTCTTCGAAAACACCAGGATGTTTTCGAACATTGTCGCCAATGCAGAAAAAAGTTGCTTTAATTTGGTATTGTGCAAGCACTTGCAAAACATAGGGTGTTACTTCGGGAATTGGGCCATCATCGAAAGTTAAATACACCACCCCTTTGTGCGCGTGAAAATCCCAAATAAGATTGGGATATAATGCTTTTAGTAATTTGGGTGTTTTGCTGAGGTACATCAAGTAAAAAAAATGTTACGGTAATTTAGCAATTTATTAAGGATATGGAGCTAAATTACTATATTTTTGCAGTTCAAATTATATTTTTGTTTCTGAAATATGAAAAAAACGATATTGCTCTTATGGACTAGCTGTTTTGTATTTGGCTTTGCCCAGCTGCAAGCCCAAAGCCAAACTTGGTCTTTAGAAAATTGCATTAGTTATGCACTCGAAAATAATTTAACCATCAAACAATATAAGCTGAATGTTGATTTGGCTTCAATCGATTTAGCACAAAGTAAAAATGCGCTATTGCCATCTTTTAATGCAAGCGCATCTAATTCAAAAAACTATGGATTGTCTGTCAATCCCGTAACCAGTTCTTCGGAATTTCAAAGTTTTAATTCTTTTTCAACAGGCATTAATTCGCAGGTTACTATTTTTGGAGCGGGACAAAAGCTATATAATTACCAAGCGCAGACTTTCGATTTAGCTGCAGAGGTAGCGAGTTTAGCTAAAATTAAAAACGACATTACGCTAACAGTAATTAATTATTATTTAAATGTATTATATAATCAAGACCTAACGCTTGTTGCGCAAGAGCAATTAAAAATAAGTTTACAACAATTCGAAAGAGCGAACAAAAATTTTGAAGTAGGAAATAGTACACAAGGTGATTTATTAGAAAGTAAAGCGCAATTAGCAAGAGATCAATTGAATTTAACCAATGCAGAAAATCAATTAGCCATTGCAAGATTAAATTTATCGCAGTTATTAGATAGAGATCCTGCAGAAGTCTTACAAATTGAAAAACCAGCAAATTTAATTCCAGCCTTAGATAAAAGCGAGCAGTATCAATTTAGTTCGGTGTATCAATCAGCGGCAGAAAAACTACCAGATGTAAAACTGTACGATTTCAGATTTCAATCTGCGGCTAAAAGTGTGGCAATTAGTAAAGCTGTTTTATTTCCTACATTAAGTTTTGGTGCGGGCCTCAATTCAAATTATGTTTCATTGGCACAAGAAACTTTTAAAGGTCAATTGCAAAATAACTTTGGACAGTATTGGGGATTTAGTTTAAACGTACCCATTTTTAATAGTAGAAATGCAAATGCTAATTTAAAAAGAGCGAAAATAAATTTAGCCAATGCCAATATCAATACGCAAACTGCCAGGCTAAATTTAAGTAAATCTATTGCACAAGCATTAACAGATTTAAAGGCTGCTGAAAAAAAATATGAGTCTACTGCAAAAAGCAATACCGCACTCAAAGAATCTTTTAAATATAATCAACAAAAATTCGAAGTCGGATTAATCAATGCAGTTGATTTTATTATATCAAAAAATAATTTAGCAAAGTCTGAAGCCGAACGCGTGCAAGCATTATACGAGTTAATTCTCAGACAAAAGCTAGTTGATTTTTATTTAGGAATTCCATTGTCATTTTAAAACAAAAAACATGTTGAACAAGAAAAATAATTTAATTAAATATTTGGTCATTGCGGTGGTAGTCTTAATTGCATTTGCAATTACTGGCAAAAAGATGGGATGGATTGGTGGGGTAGCTAATCAAAAAGTTGCAGTTGAAAAAGTAATGCTTAGAACAATTGTAGAAACCGTTTCTGCAAGTGGTAAGATTCAACCAGAAATAGAAGTAAAAATATCTTCCGATGTTTCTGGCGAAATTGTTTCTTTAATGGTTAAAGAGGGTCAAAAAGTAAAACGTGGACAACTGCTTTGCAAAATCAGACCAGATATCTATGAGTCTTATCTAGACAGGGCTTCGGCTGCTTTGAATACTTCAAAAGCAAATTTATCAAATGCAGAAGCACGATTTATTCAAACCGAACAAGCATACGAAAGAAATTCAAAACTTATAAAAGATAAAATTATTTCTGAAGCAGATTTTGAACTAATAAAAAGTAATTATTTATCGGCAAAAGCAGATGTACAAGCGGCAAAATTTAATGTTAAAAGTGCCGAGGCATCTGTAAAAGAAGCAAAAGATAATTTATTTAAAACCACAGTTTTTTCTCCCGTAGACGGAACCGTTTCTAAATTGAATGTAGAATTAGGCGAACGTGTTTTAGGTACTTCTCAAATGACGGGTACCGAAATTATGCGCATTGCTAATTTAAATTCTATGGAAGTAAGTGTAGATGTAAACGAAAACGATATCAATCGATTGTCTATAGGTGATACTGCTATAGTAGAAGTAGATGCCTTTCTTGATCAGTCTTTTAAGGGCGTGGTAACAGAGATCGCAAACTCTGCAAGTGTAGTAGGCGCTAGCGCAGACCAGGTTACTAACTTTCCAGTTAAAATCAGAATTTTGAGTGAATCGTACGCAAAATTAAATAGCAAAGACAAAAATTTAGCATCACCTTTAAGACCAGGATTATCTGCAACAGTAGAAATTCAAACCGAAAAAACGATTAATATTTTAACCGTTCCAATTCAATCTGTTACTACAAGAGAAGATTCTGTAGACGATAAAAACACCACTACGACAGCAGTTGTAGCAAGTGCTTCGAGTATGAAAGAATTTGTTTTTATAATAGAAAAAAATAAAGTGATTAAACTTCCAGTGAAGACTGGTATTCAAGACGATATGTATATCGAAATTAAAGAGGGTTTAAAAGAAGGACAGGAAGTAGTCGTTGCACCTTATTTAGCTATTTCTAAAATGTTAAAAGATGGAATGCAAATAGAAATTGTGTCCAAAGAAGATTTATATACTTCAGACGAGAAGAAGTAGTTTAGTTTTTGGCTTTCTATTTCAATTTTGGTATTTTCGTGCTTATTGTAGATTATGAAGCAAATTAATAAAGAAGCTAAGATTGCCGTAATTGGTGGTGGAAGTTGGGCTACAGCATTAGTAAAGATTCTTTGCGACAACCAAGCAGATGTAACCTGGTGGATGAGAAATGAAGAAGCGGTTGCACACATTCGTGCTTTCGGCAGAAACCCTCATTATTTATCATCGGCAGAAATAAACATTTCGACAGATCGTGTAAGTACAGATTTAAAAGCGACTATCGCCGCTGCAGATATAATTATTTTAGCAGTTCCAGCCGCTTTTTTACATACTAGTTTATCTTCATTAAGTCCAGCAGATTTTTCCGGAAAATTTATTTGCAGTGCAATAAAAGGTATTGTTCCAGAATTTAATTTAATCATCGGAGAATACTTTAATAATTATTTTAAATTACCACTAGAACAAGTCTTAGTGATAAGCGGGCCTTGTCATGCAGAGGAAGTCGCTTTAGAGAAACTATCTTATTTAACCATTTCTTGCTTAGCGCAAAATCATGCAGATGCATTCGCTGCTATTTTAAATAATCGATATATCCGTACCATCACTAGCGATGATATTTATGGAACAGAATATGGCGCTGTGCTTAAAAACATATATGCAATCGCCGCGGGTATTTTTCATGGTTTAGGCTATGGTGATAATTTTCAATCGGTCTTAATCTCTAATGCCATTCGAGAAATGGAACGCTTTCTTGCAATCGTTCACCCAATCAATAGAGATATCAAAGAATCGGCATATTTAGGTGATTTACTGGTTACAGCTTATTCTCAATTTTCGAGAAACCGGACATTTGGTAACATGATTGGGAAGGGGTATTCTGTAAAATCTGCCCAATTTGAAATGGGTATGATAGCAGAGGGCTATTATGCCGTTAAATGTATTCACGAAATCAATCGGCAATATAAAGTGGAAATGCCTATCTGTAGGGCTGTTTTTGCTGTTTTGTATGAAAATATTTCTCCATTAATTGAAATGAAATTGCTAACCGAGCAATTAAATTAAAATATTTTTTCTTTTTAGCTAAATTCCTAATTTACAATTAGTTAAAATTCGTTTTATTTTCAAAATGAACATCCTGTCAAATTTGCGTTAAGTCTGAGGCTCTCGGCTATTTTTGCATTACAAAATGTATATTTATATGTACCTTTAAAGGCTGATTTATAGTAATAAAAATGAGAAAAGCTTTTTTGTTCAAAACACTTTATTTGACAGGGTTTTGCCTTGTATTGATGAACATTCATTTGTTTGCACAAGATACCATTAGGGTAATGCAATATAACCTGCTTCGATATGGCGAATCAAATCAGCCACCTAGCACTAAAAATCCTTTACTATCGACCATTATCAATTATGTCAAACCTGATATATTTGGATGTAATGAAATTTCGGCTACTGCAGATTATGCACAAAATATTTTAACAGGCGCCCTCAATATAAATGGGGAAACCAAATGGAAAAGAGCAAAACTTTCTAAGGCTGGCGTTGATGCATCTTTAACCAATACCCTATTTTATAATTCAAATAAGTTTGAACTGCTTTCTCAAGATACCGTTTCTAAAGTGCAAAGAGAAATTACCGCATTCAATTTATTTTATAAAGATTCTAATCTTGTTAAAACAAAAGATACTATTTTCTTTACAGTCATTGTTTTGCATTTGAAAGCTGCAAATGGTTCTGCCGAAGCAGCAACCAGAGCGGCTGAAACCCAGCAAGTAGCTAGGTATATGAAGAAATTTACCAAGCCTAGAAATGTGCTGATTATGGGAGATTATAATATTTATACCCATACCGAATTGGCTTATCAAAATTTAATTGCGGATACTAATTTAATGGGACGATTTTATGATCCATTAAATAAACCAGGTGCTTGGAATAACAATGGAAGTTTTTCCGCCATTCATACGCAGTCTACTCACAGTGCAACGGGCGGAAGTTTTTCTGGCGGTGGCATGGACGATCGCTTTGACATTATGTTAGCTACTAAATCGATTATTTCAGATTCTTTGAAAGTGCGCATCTTACCGAATACTTATATTCCTGTTGGTAACGATGGCCTGCATTTTAATTTAGCATTAACAGATTTGCCGGCAAATACTTCGGTACCTTCTGCGGTGTTAGGTTCGTTGTATAATATGTCGGATCATTTACCTATCAGAGCCGATTTTATTTTTACGCCTACAAAGCCTGCCGTGCAAGGCCTTTCTTTACAGTCTGTTCAGTTTGCACAGCAAATTCAAGTAGCTAACCCAGTGCAAAATAATTTAGAAATTCACTTTGGCGCGAATCTATTAAATCAAATAATTCATTTGAAAATATATAACCAATCTGGTCAGTTGATTGAAAGTCAAAAAATCGCTACTGCGAATACTGATTTTCAAATTACCCCTAAAATATCATTACCGGAAGGAATTTATTTATTGAGATTTGAAAACAAAGAAGGTTTGTCGGTTATTAAAAAAGTAGCAAAGTATTAAGATGTTTTTAAAGCAATATTTGATTCGTTTTTTCGGGTTATTCATAGCCTGCATTATTCCACTAACAGGATTTTCGCAAGCTTCATTCGATGAAAAATTAACGACCGCTGGAAATATTAGAATGACCATTAATAACCTAGGAATGATTGGAAATGCATTCAAAGGTTCTTATAATATTTTAGCTTATCCATCTTGTGAGTTTCCCGCCAACTCCGGAATAGAGCATTTATTTCAGGGTGGTTTGTGGATTGGTTCAATGATTAATGGTTCACAAGTTGCCGTAAGTTCCGGGGCTACAGATGATGCCGCTGGTTATACAACGGGTAAAAGTGGTTTTGAGTTTACTGCCGCATTGGGTGCAAAAATAAAAGAAAGATCTAGCTTAATTGATAATCCTTTATACGAAACCAATGCCGTTTCGCATCAAGATTTTCTTTCTGACTTTACAGATAAAAATATTGTCGTTCCTGGAACAAACATTGCGATTAGCAATCATAATTTTCCACTTGGTGCCGATGTGCATTTCGAAGCCTATAATTACAATTTTAATTTTGCCAATTATTTTGTCATTCTTAATTATACTATTACGAATAATAGTACGACAAATTGGGATAGTGTTTTTATTGGTTATTGGAAAGATGGAGTGGTTAGAAATGTAAATGTTACACCACCCGGCGGAAGTGCTTTTTACAATAAAGGCGGGAATGGTTTTTTAGATTCTTTAGACATCGCTTACGAGTTTGACGGAAACGGCGACCCAGGATTTACCGAAACCTATGTTGGCTTAAAGTATCTCGGATCGATAGATCCAGCTGGCTTTGCTCATCCATTGTTAAGGCCAAACATGAAAATCAATTACAATTCGTGGCAGTTTCAAAACTCTGCCGATCCATTGTATTTTTCACCAACAGACGATAATCAGAAGTATGGAAAAATGACGGCGGGTTTAAATCATCGTACCGATTGGCAAACGGTTATTCGTCCTTCGCTGAGTCAACCAAATAATAGATCGCATTTGATGGCCGTTGGTCCATTCGTTCAAATTAAACCAGGACAAACCATTAATATTTCTTTTGCATTGGTTTGTGCTAAAAAGAACGAAGATGGAAAACCAAACACGGCCGATAATGATTTTCAAAAACAAATTTTAGTTCAAAACTCAAAGTTTGCACAAACCGCATATAATGGCGAAGACATTAATTTTAATGGCTTGCTAGATGCGGGAGAAGATAGAGACGGTAATGGGATAATTACTCGTTTTGTTTTACCTGCGCCACCTGTTATTCCAAGAATGAAAGTAATTGCAGCAGAAAATAAAATGGAAATTTATTGGACAAAAAATGCGGAAGCATCGGTCGATCCAATTTCTAAGAAAAAAGATTTCGAAGGTTATCGATTATATAAAACAGCTTTGGGCTTTGATGTAAAGCAAACGCAAGACATTGCCAAGGCTTTAAAATTAGTGGCGGAATTTGATCGTGCCGATAATACATTGTTTAGCAATACAGGATTGCAATCTATTGCCTTACCCGACTCTGTTACTTTTGGCGAGCTAGGCCCATTAGATGAGCCGATCTACTATCATTATAAATACACTTTTGATAATTTACAAAATGGCTGGCAGCATGCCATTGCTTTAACTGCATTTGATCAAGGCGATAAAGTAAATAATTTAGAGTCATTAGAATCGAGTACGCTACCAAATATTAAAAGAGTATTTCCGGGAATGCCTGCAAATGATGGATTCGAAAATGGAGAACCATTTGTATATCCTAATCCTTATTATGGATTGGCAGCTTGGGAAGGTTTAAGTACCAATCCCGAAAGTAAAAAAATATATTTCGCAAACTTGCCCGCAAATTGTGTCGTAAAAATTTTTACTTCTTCTGGAGATTTAGTAGATCAGTTTACGCATAACGAAAGTTATAACGGTTCGGATATAAAATGGAATAATATATACGCAGATCCAAGCAAGAATCAGTTTTCTGGTGGAGAACATGCTTGGGATTTATTATCTGCCGACAATCAAATAATAGCAAGAGGAATTTATATGTTTTCTGTGAAAGACAATAAAACTGGTAAAATTGTGAACGGAAAATTTGCATTAATCAAATAAGAAAAATAAAATTTTAAAAAAAAATAAAAAAAATCATGAACAAAAAATTACTCGCAATGGCTATGTTGTTGTTTGGTGCATTTACCGCACAAGCACAATATCCTTTAAAAACAATTCAAGAAGTACAAACGGTTTCTCAGCAAAATTTAGCAGCTGGAATTGAGGCTTCGTCTATCCCATCTACGGATACCATTAGAATCCGTGGCGTCGTAATTATGGATGCTGGACTTTCTACTTTAGTAGGTGGAAAGCAAGTTTGGATTCAAACAAATGATGGTTCATCATTTTCTGGTATAGATTTATACCAAAACTTTCCTGGAAGTACCGTAACCGGTGATGCTGGAACGGGTATACTTTCTTTAGTTGCTGGTGACTCGGTAGAAATAACGGGTAATGTATTAGAATATCAAGGGGAAACAGAATTTGTTCCAGTGAATACTACACCTGCTACGCCTATTCAAATTTTAGGTGGCGGAATTGCTGTTAAATCAAAATTAATTACTGCTGCAGAATTAAATGATGCAAACAGAAATAATATTTTAACAACTGGTGAACAATACGAAGGTATGTTTGTAGAAATTCGCAACTTAACAGTTTCTACTGTTGATTATTTTTCGAATGGTACACGTGTAAGTTTTAATATTGTAGATGCTGCTGGAAATAAAATAAATGTTTCTGACAGGTTCAAAGCCTTTAAATTACCTGCAGCGGGCGGTACTTTTGTACCACCAAATGTTGGCGATGTATTAAGTAGTATTAAAGGAATCATTGTTCATTCATTAAATAATAGAGGCTACGAAATGCATGTTTTTGATGCATCTCAAATTGTGTATGGTGCAGCAGCGCCAACTATTTCACAAATTACGCGTTCTATTAAAGTGCCAACAAGTACAGATGCGATTACCGTAACTGCAAATATTACCGATAAAGACGGTGTTAACTCTGCAGATTTATATTATGCTGTAGGTGTAAATAGTACATCTTATACATCGGTTGCAATGACTGCAAACGGAAACAGCTATTCGGCTGTGATACCTGCACAAGCAGATGGTTCATTTATTAAATATTATATTTCTGCAAAAGATAATTCTACTGGACAATTGGTAAGTCGTATTCCAAATGTGCCAACAGAAGATCCTAAATTTTATGTAGTGCGTAATGCTGGAATGGGAATTTATGATGTACAGTATACGCCATTTAAATCTGGAAATTCTGGATTTTTAGGACAAGAAGTTACCGTAAGTGGTATTGTTACTGCATCGGCAAACGATTTAGGTTATGTATTTATTCAACAAGAAAACCAATTGAATTGGGCTGGCTTAATGTGTATTGGAAGCACTACGCTTTCTACTTTAGCCATTGGCGATAAAGTAACGGTTACCGGAACAGTTCGCGAAAACTTTGGTTTTACGCGTATCGAAGCCATTACCTCTGTTGCTAAAAATGGAACGGGTACCATTGCGCCAATTGTATTGGTAGCAGATTCATTCCGTAAATATAGTTTCACTGGCACCGAGCCATACGAAGGCATGTTGGTGAAATTTGTTGGAAACTCAGGTTCGACTTTAAAAGTAGTGAATTCAAATGCAGATGATCCAAGTAATTTTGCAGAATACCGTGTGGGTCCAGATACCACAGATGCTGGTGCTGGATGTAGAGTGATTGCAGGTAGAGTAACCTCATCTGTTTATTCTTCATTAAATGTTTCTTATGTAAATGATACGATTTGGGCTACTATTTCTGGTGTTATGAAAGTGGCTCCAATTGTTGTTCAAAAAGGAGATGCGATGACATCTGTTACAGGTATCATGGATTATTCTTTTAGTAATTGCAAATTAATGCCACGTAACAATGCAGATTTTGAAAATTATGTAAGGTTAAATGTTGGCGTAAATAGCAACGCAATTAATGTAGGTAAAGTAGTTGCTTATCCAAATCCAACTAGTAACCAAATTAATTTTGATTATATCTTACCTGCAAACGCAGCCAATTGCACAATTGTAGTATACGATTTATTAGGTAAAGAAGTGGCAAGTACTAACATTAACACTTTAAGTGGAAGTGTAAGTATGGCTACTAGTCACTTAGCACAAGGAACTTACCTCTATTCAATTACCTCAAGTAATTTAGGACAATTGAATAATGGTAGATTTGTAGTGGTAAAATAATTTAAACAGCTGCTTGTATTGAAAAATGCAAGCAGCTTTTTTATTTCAAATTCTAATGAAACAAACACGCATTTTATTTTTTCTGTTAGTAACAACTATTTTTTCTGCTTGTATAAAAGAAGACGAATTAAAGTTGAATACGAACCCAAACACGAATATATTTTTAGAAAAAATAGATCGAGTTGGCGAAAATAGATTAAATACAAATGTCACCATGCATTGGTCGGCCGATGACCAAGACGGCTTTATAGTGGGCTATGAAATATCTTTAGATAACATCGCTTGGTCTTTTACCACCAAACAAGACAGCGTTTTTAGATTTAGTATTTTAAATGGGGATACGACAGACATTAACTTGTATGTTCGTGCAATAGATAACGATGGCAATAAAGATTTAACGCCTGCCTATTTAAAAATTCCAATAAAGAATACTATTCCAACCGTTGCTTTCGATGACAACTTAATTAAATGCGATTCGGTATATTCTGTTTTTTCTTTGCTTTTTTCTGCTAACGATTTAGATGGAAACGAAACAATAGATTCTATTTATTTAAAAATAAATAATGGAAATTGGTTCGCACTTTCTAAACAATCAACCTTTGTTACCTTTGTGCCCAATAATCCAACGCTTGCCGGAAACGACCAAGCAAAAGTTTATTTAGGTTACGATGCCATTAAATTAAACAAGCAGATTAATGGTTTATTAGTAGATGGTACCAATCAAGTATACCTCAAAGCCCGCGATTTTTCCGGCGCAGAGAGTGCCATAGATACTTTAGCTTCATTTTTTTTAAGAAGAAAAACTTCCGACCTATTGGTCTTAGATGCCTATAACATTGCCACAACGCCTAATGCCGATGTGGTCTATAAAGAAGTATTGCAATCGGTTTATGGCGCCGTAGATTATTATGATTTTTTTAGACAAAACAAAGCTTATTTCCCTTCTATTTGGAAGCCAACATTTAGCTTGTTTTTGAATTTGTACGATAAGGTGTTTTGGTATTCTGATAATATTGCTAGTAATAACAATGCCATGCTATTAGAAAGTGGAGCATCCGCAATTCAAAATTATTTAAATGCAGATGGTAAATTATTTGTTTGTTCTGATTTTGCAAACAATGCTTATCCATTGGCTTTTTCAAAAACATCACCCATTTTTCAATTTTCTCCAGCAGATAGTTTCCAAACTTTTTTTGCGGCCAATCAAAAAGCAAGTATTCCTAAAGATTCGCTAGTGCTGCCTAATCCTACTGCAGGTGCAGGTTACCCAACTTTGCTTGCCAGTTCATTTGCAGACGCGGTCGATCCCTTTTTTGAAAAATCAAATGCGACGGTTATTTATACTGCAAATACGAAAAGGAATTCGGGTGTGACGAATACAAAAGTAGTGATGGCCAAAACGCAAAATGCAAATGGTAAAACCAACCAAGTGTTTTGCTCCATCGATTTGTTTAAAATGCAAGGCGATGCTAATGCAGATGGACAACAGGATGAATTAAAACAATTGTTTCAAAAGATATTTTTAGACGAATTTAATTGGTAATGAAAAAAAGCATTCTTTATATATTTCTTTTTATATTTTC
>CAIKLP010000060.1 GCA_903828245.1 uncultured bacterium
AATAAATGTAAAGGCATAAACAAATGCTTGAATTGCGCCATATTTTAGATTTGCACTCTTATCACTAAGCAATAATACATACACCATAAAAACAGTGAGCATGCCGCGGTTTCCGTAGAAACAGAAACGCTCCCACATTTCTATAAAAAACAAATACCACAATTGCTTGGGGTATTTGCCTTTAAAATCCTGTATTTGTTCTAAGGTCAACTTTGGGCTATCTGCCATTACAATACATTATTTTCTTTCATAACCCGATTCAACCATCGCAACATAGCAAAAAGAATAAGTGCAGCTGCCATAACCAAACCAAAGTTTAGGTAGAAGAAATTTTCTTTTTGTTCAGTAGTTTCCCAAAGACTTGAAAGCATACCTGAAAGTTTATTTCCAACTGAAATTGCTAAGAAAAAGCCACCCATCATTAAAGCAGTAATACGTGGAGGACTTAACTTAGAAACTAAAGAAAGCCCCATTGGTGATAAACACAATTCTCCAATAGTTATTACGCCATAGGAAGCCAATAACCACATGGAACTTGCTTTTCCAGTCATATCATTGGTAGCAAATACAGCTCCAACCATTACTAAAGCAGACAAGGCGGTGACAACCAGTCCAATAAATATTTTTGTTGGCGTACTTGGTTCTCTTTTTCTTCTTCTAAAAAAGCCCCAAATACCAACCATTACCGGTGTCAATAGTACTACCCAAAACGGATTGATTGATTGGTATAATTCTGTTGAATATAGTTTTAAATCTTCTCCTTTAGCAGGGATTTTTTCTTTTGGTAGATTACTGAAATACATCCTTGACTTCTTTTGTAGGTCTATGTTTGAATTAAATGCTGAGCGCTCAGCTAATTCAGTTTTTGTTGAACTAGGCATTGTCTCTGCTATCTTCTCTAATTTAGTAATTGAATCATTAAACGTTTTATCATCACTCGATACCAATTCATTATTTACTACTGATTGAGCCATTCCTGCCTTATCTGCAACTCCTGCAACTCCTGCTGACATTTCTCTATCTGTATGATCCTCGGCCCAAATGGTAAGTGCATCTCCATTTTGATGAAAAATAGCAAAGAATAAAATAACACAGGTAAACACAGCCAATAGCGCTTTTATGGCTCTGCTTTCTTTTGCTTCAGATTTGAATGCTAAATAAATAAAGAAGCCAATTACAGGAAGACAACCAATAATAAAGGCATCATTGGTGTCAGAACCTAAGAAATTTCCTGGAAGCATGTAGCCAATAATTCCAAAAATAAACATGGGTAAAACAGTTAGGCTTAAAATTTTCCCTGTTGACATATCTCCCTCTTGAAGTGGTTTAATGACATCGTATGATTTTATGTGTCGGTTTCCGATGATGAAGATGATGATTCCAATAAGCATTCCAACTCCTGCAGCTGCAAAAGCAGCTCCCCAACCATAGTTAATGCGCATATATGCTGCGACAAAATTACAAACGAAGGCGCCGATATTAATACCCATATAAAAGATATTAAATCCAGCATCTTTCTTGTCTTTTAGAGAATCTTCGCTATACAAGCTCCCTACTAAAGTAGAGATATTTGGTTTAAAAAAACCATTACCTAAGATGATTAAAAGCAAGCCAATGTAAAAGGTAGTGGTTGAATGAACAGATAATAAAAAATACCCGCATGCCATCATTAAGCCACCTAAAATTATTGAATTTCGATATCCAAAAAGTCGATCAGCAAGTAAACCACCAATAAAAGGCGTTAAATATACCAAGCCAAGATAGGTGCCGTAAATATCAGATTTAGTATCCGCAGAGAACCCCATTCCACCGTTGTTCCAACCATCTATCATGTATAGAGAAAAAATCCCTAACATCAGGTAATACCCGAAGCGTTCCCACATTTCTGTTCCGAACATGTACCAAAGTCCCTTTGGATGTCCAAATTTCATGTCAATACCATTTGTTTGTTTTAAGTCTGCTGCCATAATTTTATATTTAGTTTGAGTCGAATTTAGCAATAATAATTAAATTGAGACATTTTATTTAAAAAAACTTATATTTCCTAAAAATACATTATTTTAGCAAAAATATAAACTATAAAAACTATGAAAATATTTACACTTTTTATTGCTTCTTTTTGTTCATTCGGAATTTCTTTTGGGCAACTTTTTTCTGAAAATTTAGATTCATATACTGTTGGTTCCTATTAGGGCCCCCAATCGTCTTCGTGGTCCACATGGACTGTAACCGCAGGAAATACAGAAGATGTTACAAT
>CAIKLP010000061.1 GCA_903828245.1 uncultured bacterium
GGCAGTGGTATCGTTATTCACGGTCAAACTTATTTTAGCGTTGTCTACAAATAAGTTTAAAAAATCATCATTAGAAATTTCGTTGATAAAAGAAATTCCCCTAGATACCGTTACAAATGGACCTTGACCATTTTCGATATAACCCTCAATTACGTAAGGACTTGGGGCAATTGGAAAATCAATATTAATATCTTTTTCACATGATTGCAAAATCAATATGGATACTATTAGACTGAATAATAATTTTTGCTTCATGGTCTTAAAATTTAAAATTCCAAGTAACAGATGGGATAAAAGGGAATACCGTAATTTGTTTTGGTTGCACTTTCAATCCTTGGTTTAATACATCGCCTTGAATATCTAAATAAACAATGTATTGATTTAAATTATTGTAAACATTGTATATACTGAAGTTCCAAGTGGACTCGTATTTATCTGTTTTTTTGGCGGTATAAGTAGCCGAAAGATCTAAACGATGGTAAGGGCTTAAGCGATATTTATTTCGGTAATCGGGCTCGAAATACAAGCCTTGCGTACCATTGCTAAAGAACACCAAGCTGGTGGGTAAATTAAATGCTGCGCCAGATCCATAAACAAACACTGCGCCAAATGTCCATTTTGAATTGTGTGTATATGACAAAACAACAGATCCATCATGTCTGCGATCGTATCTGGCAAAAAATGTTTTTCCTTGATTTAAATCGGCAAAAGTTCTTTCTGCGTAAGAATGAGTATAGCCAATCCATCCGTTGAGTTTGCCCACCGATTTTTTAACAAAAAATTCGGCACCGTATGAACGGCCAATTCCAAAAGTGAAATCGTTTTCGATGTTAGCACTTAATCTGCCGGTGGTATTTTCTTTAAATTCAATTAAATTACGAAGGTCTTTATAATATAATTCGACCGAGGTTTCGAATTGATCGTCTTTGAAATTTCTGAAATAACCGATAGAATATTGCGTACAAAATTGTGGTTTAACAACAGATGAGGCAGGTACCCAAAGGTCGGTGGGCAGTGTGCTTCCACTTAAGGAAGCTAAGTTTACGAATTGATTGGTAACGGTATAAGCGGCTTTAATAGAAGCCGATTTACTGGTTTGAAAACGAATAGAAAAACGAGGTTCTAAACGGTGATAGGTTTTAATATTTTGACCCGATGCATAAGAAATGGTATCTACAACAGTACCCACTTCATTTTGAATATAACGATCGTATGGGCCAATCTGTTGGAAAAAGGCATAGCGTAAACCTGCGTTAATTTTAATTTTTTCTGTTAAATCAAAATCATTTGAAACATAAGCAGCTGCTTCGTTAGCGTATTGTCTATTAATTTTTTCTGGACTAATACTGGTCTCGCCAATGGTACCAGTTGCCGTAGTAGGCGTAAAAGTATGAAAGGTATAAGCGCCACCAAACTTAACCTGGTTGCGGATATTAGGGAAATAATCAAAATCCACTTTGGTGGAATAATCTCTTACACCCGAAAACAATTCGAAATTAAAATTACTTTGGGAGGCTCCAATTTTAAAAATATAATCGCTGAATAAAGCGGTGGTATTCATGAATAATTTTTCGTTAAACAAGTGATTCCAACGCATAGTGGTGGTGGAGTTTCCCCATGGAAACTTAATACCAAATCTTTCTCCCTGAAATACAAATTGATCTTTACCAAAATAGCCGCTAAAAAATACACGGTCTTTATCCGAAAACTGGTAATTTAATTTTAGGTTTAAATCGTAGAAATAATATCCAGAGCCAGATAGGGTAGAAGTACTGCTCACAAAGGGTTTGATCAGTGCATCGATGTAAGTTCTTCTGGCAGCCAGCATAAAAGAACTTTTTCCTTTTTGTATAGGACCTTCGAGTGTTAAACGCGAAGCAATTAAACCAACGCCACCAGTTGCATGGTATGTTTGGTTATTGCCTTCCTTCATATTTACATTTACAACAGATGATAACCTACCGCCATATTCGGCTGGCATGCCGCCTTTTATAAGGGTTACACTGTTAATGGCATCCGAATTAAATACGGAAAAGAAGCCAAATAAATGCCCCGAATTATACACGGTGGCTTCGTCTAATAATACTAAATTTTGATCGGGGCCACCGCCTCGCACATAAAATCCGCTATTGCCTTCGCCCGATGATTGAACGCCTGGTAGCAATTGCAAGGTTTTTAAAATATCCACTTCGCCTAATATTACGGGTAAAGTTTTCACTTTTTCCATTTGCAAAGTTTGGGTTCCCATTTGGGTACTCTTGAAATTATTTTCTGCTTTTTCGGCAAGCACAATGGCTTCTTTACTTACAATAGAATTGTTTTTTAAGAAGAAATTTCTTTTGATGTTTTTGTTTAAATTGATGGTATCCGAAATAGGTTTAAAGCCTAAATAACTGGCCACAATTTGATATTTTCCAGCGGGTAAAGAAATGGAGTAAAAGCCATATTCATTGGTGTTCACGCCTTTTCCTAATTCTTTGATAACAACGGTGCTACCAATTAATGTTTCGCCAGAGAATGCATCTTTGACATAGCCACTGATGCTAAATTTTTGTTGTGCAAAAAGAAAAGTTGGACTAACTACTAATGCGAGTATGAGGATGAATTTATTTTTCACTATTGGTTTTAAGGAAGGTCATACTATAAACAGTATGCTCGGTTTGTACTCTAATAACATATAATCCAGGATTAATGTTTGCTGTTTCCAATTTAAAGTTTCCATTTTCGGAATATAAAATTGTTTGATAGGTTAAGACCCCAGTACTCGTATATACAGCTATCTGAGCCGAAGGAGTGTTGTCTAAATTGAATTGACAAAAATCGTTGACAGGATTAGGATAAAGGGTAATTTTTTTATTTAAATTATTGATTCCTAAAACATCGAATAATTTTCTACCATTGGGTAATCCCCAACCATATTGATTATTTGGATTGAAGCTATTGTCTGCATGTTCTTTCATCCAAGCTTTAAATTGTAAAGGGTTTGCTCCAGGATATTGAATTTTAAATAATTCAAAAGCACAAGCACTAAAACCGGTAATAATAGGCCCAGAAAACGAAGTGCCACTGCCAAAGCCAAAACCACCTGTGTTTGCTTTAGCAATCCAAGCTGGGCCACCTTGTGCCACCACATCGGGCTTTGTTCTGCCATCGGCAGTTGGGCCATTACTAGAAAATCCTGCAATGATTTTTGTTGGATCTACCGCACCAACCGAAAGCACATTTTTTCCATCGGCAGGTGCACCAATATAAAACCATGCGCCACTTCCAGAATTGCCCGCGCTGTTCACTACTAAAACGCCTTTATCAACTGCAATATCTGCAGCAATCGTTATTGGAGCGGTGCTACCATTCATGTCGGCGTAGGTATAACTTTGCGAAGCCGCATCGTATTCGGTGTATCCTAAAGAAGAATTGATAATATCAGCGCCAGCACTGTCCGCATATTCGGCAGCAGCAGCCCAATTGTATTCTTCTACAATGTATTCGGTGGCTTCTTCTTCTGTTTTTAATAAATAAAATTTTGCATCGGGTGCCATGCCTATCATGGTATCGGGCACATTCGCGCCAATACAAGAAAGCACACTGGTGCCATGGTTACTGTAATCGTAAACAAAAGAAGTATTATCGGTAAAATTCCAAGTGCCTATAATTTGATTTTTTATGCGCAAAGAATCAAAAGCGGAATGCGTATTTGTATTTCTGAAACCTGCATCAATGATGGCAATTTGCATGGTAGAACCAGTTAATCCACTTTGATGCAAGAAGTCAGCATTGAGCATTTTTGTTTGATTCCAAGCATTGCCGTATTTAGAAGAATCAATTTTATTGGAAGGATTAACAATGTTTTCTTCAGGAAATTTATTGATGCTGGTTTTATGAACATTGGTGCCAAATACTTTTTTATATCTCTTTACATAAGATAGGTTACCAATAGCAATGGCTTGGGCCGTGTCGGCTTGAATGGTAACAGTATTTAACCATTTAGATTTATTCAGCACTATGGCGCCTGTATTTTTAAAAGCAGCAACATAAGCTGGATTAACAGGAATATCTAAAGAATCAATAGGAATATTCATGCGTGTTTTTCTGGCAATAGCTCTAGCTGATAAATATTCGCTAGGATTGCTTATCCTAAAAGGGCTATTCGCTTTATCTTTTAAAAATATGATATATCGATCTTGCGCCATGGCTGTGATAAGCGATAGCAAAAGTGTAAAAGTGAACAGGAATTTCTTCATGATTTATTTTTTAGAAATAATACCACCTCCAATTAAATCGTTGCCTTCGTAAAACACCGCCGATTGGCCAGGCGCCAAACCCGAAACAGGCGAATAAAAGTCAACTTTAATGTAATCTGACTCTTGCACAATGCTACTCAAAGTGCCTTTATCTTTGTATCTTATTTTAGTTAGACTATCGATGGGGGTTAAAATATTTTCATATTTAACCAAATTAAATCCCCTCACAATGGCTTCTTGTTTTTCGAGTTCGCCAATTCTACCCAATACAACTTCATTTTTATCAGGCTGAATATCAAGTACAAACATTGGCTCACCTAAAGCAATTTCTAAACCTTTTCTTTGACCAACGGTATAAAATGGGTAACCTTTGTGTTGACCTAAAACGGTTCCGTCTTGCAAAACAAAATTACCACCCGCCACTTGTTGCGCCAATCCAGGAACCTTGTTATTTAAAAAAGCACGGTAATCGTTATCGGGAACAAAACATATTTCGTAGCTCTCACTTTTTGCGGCTAAAGCAACTTGCCCCATATCAATGGCCATTTGTTTAATCTCCGATTTATGAAATTTACCCAAAGGCAACATGGTGCGCGAAAGGTTGGCTTGAGAAACGCCCCAAAGCACATAACTTTGGTCTTTGCTCTCATCTTTACCCTTCGAGATTATTTTACGGTTATTTTCTTCCCGAATATTTGCATAATGCCCAGTGGCAATAAATTCGCAATCGAGGTGATTGGCTCTTTTAATTAAAGCTTCCCATTTAATATGCGTATTGCATAATACACATGGGTTTGGGGTGCGACCAGCCAAATATTCTTCTACAAAATTATCAATGACAAAATTACCAAACTCTTCTCTGATATCTAAAATATAATGCGGAAAGCCATAAGATACCGCAAGTGCACGGGCATCATTGATCGAATCTAAACTGCAACAGCCGGTTTCTT
Organism: uncultured bacterium; assembly: GCA_903828245.1. GTDB lineage: Bacteria > Bacteroidota > Bacteroidia > Sphingobacteriales > Sphingobacteriaceae > CAIKLP01. The sequence continues at coordinate 5,192 of CAIKLP010000061.1, forward strand.
TAGATGAGCTACCCGAACTGGCATAGTCCCAAGTTTTCATGGTGATTCCAATTACTTCGTATCCTTGCTCGTGTAACATGACTGCTGCTACCGAACTATCTACTCCGCCACTCATGGCTACTAAAACACGACCTAATTTGCTCATAAATTTGTGTGTAAAGATAATCGGATAAACTGAGAAATAGGAATTTGCAACGAAATTTTGACAAGCTAGATTAAGCTTTTTTGAGTACCCGGGACGAGATTCGAACTCGCATACCTTTCGGCGCCACCCCCTCAAGATGGTATGTCTACCAATTTCACCACCCGGGTATTGAAAATGTTTTCAAAAATAGTAATTTTTTGAAATTGCTTTCAATAATTATCGTTTCAATGCGTACTTTTCTATTTTAGCATATAGATGACTGCGCTGCATGGCCAATTCATCGGCGGTTTTAGAAACATTCCAATTGTTTTTGATTAATTTATTTTTGATGAATTCGCTTTCCATATAATCTTTGAAATCTTGGAAATGATTAAAGCCATCAAAATCCCAAGTTTGATTTTCTGTATCCTGCAAAGCCGAATCTGCATTTTTTCCTGCTATATTATTTTGAATATCTGCCACGCTAATGGTGTTGCCTCCTAAAATAACCAGGCGTTCTACCACATTGTGTAATTCGCGAATATTTCCAGTAAAATGTATGGTTTGCAAATAGGCCAAAGCTTCTTTGCTAAAGCTTTTGAGCGCGCAACCATAATCTTCGCAAATGCTAGTTAAAAAATGATTAGCCAGTAATGGAATGTCTTCCTTTCTTTCGTTTAGCGAAGGCACATGGATCAGAATTACACTTAATCTATGGTATAAATCTAATCGGAATTGGTTTTGCTCAATTTCTTTGAATAAATCTTTATTGGTTGCTGCTATCACGCGCACATTGATGGAAATTTCTTTTTCGCCACCAACCCTGGTAATTTTATTTTCTTGCAATGCGCGCAATACTTTTGATTGAGCCGAAGGACTCATATCTCCAATTTCATCTAAAAATAAAGTACCGCCATTGGCTTGTTCAAACTTTCCAATGCGTTGTTTGATAGCCGATGTAAAAGAGCCTTTTTCGTGTCCAAAAAGTTCGCTTTCTATTAATTCTGCTGGTATTGCAGCGCAATTAACTTCTATCAAAGGTCCATTGGCGCGGTTACTTTTTTCGTGAATCCATTTGGCTACTAATTCTTTTCCCGAACCGTTTTCGCCTGTTATTAAAACACGCGCTTCGGTTGGTGCAACTTTCTCAATGGTTTCCTGAATTTTTAAAATAGGAGTAGACTCACCAATAATCGCATTTGTTTTAGCAACTTTTCTTTTGAGTATTTTGGTTTCGGTAATTAATTCAGATTTAACAAGCGCATTGCGCACGGTAATTAATAAACGATTGAGGTCTGGTGGTTTGGCAATAAAATCGTAGGCACCTTTTTTAGTTGCATCTACGGCGGTATCGATGGTGCCGTGTCCACTAATCATAATAAAAGGAAGATCGGGTTGAATGATTTGGCTTTGTTGTAAAACTTCTAAGCCATCCATCTTAGGCATTTTGATATCGCAAAGCACCAAATCAATCTGTTCTTTTTTAATTAGTTCGATGCCTTCTAAACCATTGCTGGCTTCTAGTACAAGGTATTTTTCGTAAACTAAAATTTCTTTCAGCGTACTACGAATACTGTTTTCATCGTCTATAATTAAAATCGTAGCTACTTGCATGCAGATCTTTTGTTTGATTGAAATAAAAAAGCAAATTCGTAAGCCGGGTTCTGTTATTTATCGGGTTACAACCCAACAAACTTCTATCATTTATCTAGGATAACAATTGCTTGTTACCTCCATCAACCTACCCATCCCGATTTGGTTTTGCAACCTTGAAGCGAGCAGCTTCATGATCGGGACCTATTTGGTCTTTCAACTCCTGAGGTTTACCGCAATGTATATTGCTATACAAAGCTGTGAGCTCTTACCTCACATTTTCACCTTTGCCCTTTGCTTGCGCTCCAGGTAGTTTATTTTCTGTGGCACTTGCTGTTCAAATAAATTGACCTTCCCGTTAGGAAGCAGGATGCTCTATGTTGCCCGGACTTTCCTCCGATAATAAATTACCGGCGATAGAACGATTTGCTTATTTCAAAAATACGATTTTTATCCTAATAATGTTGCTTTTGTGGCATCAAGTATCGCGAATGAATCGGCTGTATTGGCTGCTTCGGCATAGGTGCGGAGCACAGGCTCGGTACCAGAAGGCCTAATCATTACCCAAGTGCCATTACCTAAATGAAATTTAAATCCATCTAAGTCTTCTACTTTTTCAACTTGATAATTTCCAAATGCTTTATAATTGCCTGCTTTGCAATTGGCAATAATGGATTGTTTTTTATCTTCTGTTAAATGTAAATCGTAGCGTTCTACTGCAAAACTACCTACTTCGGCGTATACTTCTTCGATTAATTCGCGCAATGATTTTCCGGTTTTAGCCATAAATTCCCATATGGTTAAACCAATCCAAATGCCATCTCTTTCTGGTATGTGGCCTACAATAGCAATGCCACCCGACTCTTCGCCACCCACTAAAAACGGTTGTTTATTTTCAACAATTAATTCGCAAATATATTTAAAACCAATTTTTGTGGTTTGTTGGCTTACGCCATATTTTGCACACAGTTCTTCGATTTTTCTAGTGCAAGAAAAAGTAGTAATGGCATGGCCATTTTGTTTTTTATATTTTACTAAATAATGTATCAATAATAAAATAATATGATGTGAATCCACAAAGTTTCCTTCGTGATCGTATAAACCAATTCTGTCTGCATCTCCATCGGTTGCTAAACCAGCATCGATATCTCCTGAAATGCTTATTAATTCTGATAGTTCTGTAAGGTTCTTGTGTATTGGTTCTGGAGCCTGTCCATCAAACCCAGGGTTGTGGTCGCAATGTAAAAAAGTGCAATCTGGTAAAATTCTTCTCATGACACTTTGGCCTGCACCGTACATCGCATCGTAAGCAAAATTCAAACCCGAATTCTTGATAGCATCTAAATCAAAAGATTTTTCAACATGATTGAAATACATTTCTTCCATGTCTACCCATTCAATTAATCCTTGTTTTTCGTAATCAGCAACACTTAGTGTTGCTTGGTTAAAAGTATCCGGAATTAAATCTTCGATGGCTGCAATTACACTTGGAATGGCGGGTCCACCAAAATCCGCTTTAATCTTGAAACCATTATAAGTAGGAGGGTTGTGGCTTGCAGTAATAATAATACCTGCGCTTGTTTTTAATTCAACGGTAGCTAAAGAGATCATTGGCGTAGAAACAAATTCGTTGCTACACATTTTTACTAAAATACCTTCCGATGCCATTACGCGAGCAACTGCATCTATAAATAATTTTCCAGCAAATCGACAATCGTTACCTAAAGTGATACTTGGTTTTTCAAAATTCTTTTTCAACCAAATGGCGGTAGCCATTGATACACGTTCTACATTTTGTACGGTAAAATCTTCGGCAATAATTGCACGCCAACCATCTGTTCCAAATTTTATTTTATTCATCATATTTTAACAAGGCCTCAAAATTAAGTTTTTATTGCCGATTTCCCATTAAAATCTACTCTTTTTAAATTGCTTAAAATCTGATTTTTATTCCAATTTTATAATTAATTGTAGTTAAATTTTCTATTTTTGAGGCATATTATAGTAATATATGAAAGTTATAAAGTTTGGAGGTACTTCTTTAGGTAGTCCAGAAAGGATGCAAAACCTTGTACATTTATTAGATTTTTCTACTAAACAACTGGTTGTGTTGTCGGCAGTTGCAGGTACAACCAATAGTTTATTGCGCATATCTGAAACATTATTCGAAAAAAAATCGGAGCAGGCAAATGAATTGATCGATTTGTTAGAAGATAATTATATTGATTTTATCAAAGCATTATTTAACGAACAACAGTATTTAAAAATAGCGGCACAATTAGTTACCGAACATTTCAACGAAATCCGATCTTTCACCCAAGATTTATTTACCGTTTATGAAGAAAGAATTATTTTAGCAAAAGGGGAATTGCTTTCTACTGCAATGTTTACTTATTATTTACAACAAGAAAAAATAAATGCAGTGTTGTTGCCAGCGCTCGATTTTATGAAAATAGATGAGCACCAAGAGCCCGACATCCCTTATATTCAGCGTAACTTAAAGCCTTTACTAGCCCAACACGCAACAACTAATACATTTATTACGCAAGGCTTTATTTGCCGTAATAGTTTTGGTGAAATTGCTAATTTAAAAAGAGGAGGTAGTGATTATTCTGCTTCTTTAATTGCTGCAGCTATACAAGCCAGCGAGGTGCAAATTTGGACCGACATAGATGGCATGCACAACAACGATCCAAGAATTGTGCAAGGAACCCAACCCATCCGTAATTTGTCCTTTGATGAAGCAGCAGAGTTAGCTTATTTCGGTGCTAAAATTTTACATCCACAAAGTGTATTTCCTGCACAAAAATATCAAATACCCGTTAGGTTATTAAACACGCTAGCACCTAATGCAGAAGGTACTTTGATCAGTAATCAAACTTCAGATGCAGCCGTAAAATCCATTGCTGCAAAAGATGGTATTACGGCCATTAAAATACAGTCTTCTAGAATGCTATTGGCTTATGGTTTTTTAAGAAAAGTATTTGAAGTTTTTGAAAGATATCAAACACCCATTGATATGATTACAACCTCGGAGGTAGCCGTATCTTTAACAATAGATGATACGCAAAACCTAGATCAAATTTTAATCGATTTAAAAGAATTTGGAAATGTGAGCGTTGATACCGATCAAACAATTATTTGTATTGTAGGTGACTTCTTAGCTAGTAAATCGGGCTATGCAGCCATGGTGCTTAATTCCATTAAAGACATACCCATTCGAATGATTGCTTATGGTGGCAGTCCAAATAATATTTCCTTGTTGATTAATTCAAACTTAAAAGGTGCGGCATTAAATGCCTTGCATCAAGGATTATTTGCTACTCATTAAAGATGTCAAAATGGATTTAAAAAAATATCAATCGCAATTAAATAATATTCAGACACCTTGTTATGTTTATGATTTAAATTTACTCGAGCAAACATTGCTTGCTTGTAAAAATGCAGCAGATCAATACAACTTCGAAGTGCATTATGCCTTAAAAGCAAATGTAAATCCAGCCATTTTATCAGCCATTCAAGCTAAAAATTTTGGAGCAGATTGTGTAAGTGGTAACGAGGTGAAAGCGGCTATAAATGCAGGTTTTAGCAAAGATAAAGTTGTTTTTGCAGGTGTTGGAAAAACCGATCAAGAAATAAACGAAGCATTGGCTTTAGCTATTTTTTGTTTCAATGTAGAATCCTTACAAGAAATCGAAATCATTAACGAATTAGCGCATGCGCAAAATAAAATTGCCAAAATAGCTTTACGATTGAACCCAAATGTGAATGCCAATACGCATCGTTATATCACAACTGGCTTATCAGAAAATAAATTCGGAATTAATTTCTGGGAATTAGAAAAGGTCATCGATTTAATTAAAATATCTCCGAATATTGATTTAATAGGATTGCATTTTCATGTCGGATCACAAATCAACGACTTGCAGGTGTTTAAAAATTTATGTGCAAAAGTAAATGAGTTTACGGCTTGGTTTGATGCCCGTCAAATACCGCTGAAAGTATTGAATTTAGGAGGCGGACTGGGTATCGACTATTATCATCCCAAAACCAATAACTTGGTCAATTTCGAGGCTTATTTTGCCATTTTTAATCAATTTATTATTCGTAAACCTGGTCAAGAAATTCATTTTGAATTAGGCAGATCTTTAGTAGGTGCTGTTGGTGCTTTGCTTTCAAGGGTAGTATATATCAAAGAAGGCATACAAACCAATTTTGCAATATTAGATGCTGGCATGACCGATTTATTAAGACCCGCATTATATCAAGCTTATCATAAAATAGAAAATCTCAGTAAGCAACACGAAAGTATTTCGAAAAAATACGATGTAGTAGGACCTATCTGCGAATCGTCTGATTGCTTCGGAAAAGCAGTAGAATTACCACTTACCAGCCGAGGAGATCTGATGGTTATTTATTCCACAGGAGCCTACGGCGAAGTGATGTCGTCTAATTATAACTTACGAGAAAAAGCGAAGGTGTTGCTTTTGCAAAAGCCTATTTAAAAGCATTTAATCCGGTAACATCCATTCCTGTAATGAGTAAATGAATATCGTGTGTACCTTCATAAGTTGCTACAGATTCTAAATTCATCATGTGTCGCATAATTGGATATTCGCCTGTAATGCCCATTCCGCCTAGCATTTGACGCGCATCGCGTGCACAATTCATAGCTGTTTCTACACTATTTCTTTTAGCCATAGAAATTTGAGCAGCAGTGGCACGATCTTCCGATTTCAATACACCTAATCTCCAATTCATTAATTGGGCTTTAGTAATTTCGGTAATCATTTCTGCTAATTTCTTTTGTTGCAATTGAAATCCACCAATCGGACGGTCAAATTGAATTCTTTCTTTTGAATATCTTAAAGCGGTATCGTAGCAATCCATTGCAGCACCAATGGCGCCCCAAGCAATGCCATATCTAGCTTGATTTAAACAACCTAATGGTCCTTTCAATCCTTCTACATTTGGTAAAATATTTTCTTTTGGAACTTTTACATTATCGAATACCAATTCGCCGGTAGCCGATGCACGTAAAGACCATTTATTATGAGTTTCTGGTGTGGTAAAACCTTCCATGCCTCTTTCTACAATAATACCTTTAATTTTTCCTTCTTCGTTTTTAGCCCAAACAACGGCAATGTCTGCAAATGGAGAGTTTGAAATCCACATTTTTGCACCATTTAAAATCACATGATCGCCTGCATCTTTGTAATTGGTAGTCATGCCACTTGGATTCGAACCATGATTGGGTTCTGTTAAACCAAAGCATCCCATCATTTCGCCAGTAGCTAATTTGGGTAAATATTTATTGCGTTGCGCTTCGTTTCCGTAAGCGTAAATAGGATACATCACTAAAGAACCTTGAACAGATGCAGTTGAACGAATGCCCGAATCGCCGCGCTCTACTTCTTGCATAATTAATCCATAAGCAATATAATCCATACCACCACCGCCATATTGAACGGGAATCGTTGGGCCAAATGCACCAATTTCGCCTAAGCCTTTTATTAAATGTTTAGGGAATTCAGCGCGTTGAGCGTAATCTTCAATTATAGGACTCACTTCTTTTTTAACGAAATCCCTAACTGCTGCTCTAACCAATTTATGTTCCTCGGTTAATAATTCATCTAAGAAATAATAATCTGGTGATTCAAAAAGATCTGTCTTTGCCATTCGGTGTCGAAATATTTTATAATTTTATGACAAATGTAATAAAAAACTCATTTTTAAAAGCATGTACCATATTAACCTTAAAAACCTCGAATTTTATGCCTATCACGGCTATTATCAGGAAGAAAATCTAATCGGGAATACATTTCTAGTAGATATTATGGTCGCTATTCCTGCTGCTATATATGAAAATGAAAACTTGGGCAGTACGATTAATTACGAAATCATATATGATATTGTAAAAACACAAATGCAAAATCCGCAAAAACTCTTAGAAACCGTTTTACAAAATATCGAAAAACAGCTGCTAGTTTTATCAAATCACTTGCAAAAAGTGGAAATTCATTTGACAAAAAAACATTTACCCATAGATGGTTTTATTGGCCAAGCAATGGTAAGTTTAATCAAGAATTATGAAAAATAATTACGAAGTCCTCAACGCTCAAGACCTATCATTTTTTGAAACGATTGTTGGCGAGGCGATGGTTTTAATATCTGCAGAAGCAAAAGATAATTACGGGCACGACGAAACAGAAGATTTAGTTTTTCACCCAGATGTTGTTTTAAAACCCAATACCACGAATCAAATTTCGAGCATTTTAAAATATTGTAATGAGCGTAACATACCGGTAACCACTAGGGCTGGCGGCACCGGATTAAGCGGCGGCGCATTACCAATTTATGGTGGCGTATTGTTGTCGATGGAAAGATTCAATCAATTAATTGAAATAGACGAAAGAAATTTACAGGCAACGGTAGAACCTGGCATGATTACGCAAGTGTTTATGGATTTGGTCAATGAAAAAGGTTTGATGTATCCGGTAGATCCATCGAGCAAAGGCTCGAGTATGTTGGGTGGTAATTTAGCCGAATCATCTGGCGGACCAAGAGCAGTTAAATACGGAACAGTTCGAGATTATGTATTGAATATGGAAATAGTTTTACCCAATGGCGAAATTATTTGGACTGGATCTAATACTTTGAAATATTCTTCAGGATATAATTTAACACATTTAATGATTGGCTCGGAAGGAACTTTGGCCATCATTACTAAAATTGTTTTTAAACTGATTCCGCAACCCAAACATAACTTATTATTATTGGCTTCTTTCCCTAGCGAAGAACTAGCCTGTGATGCAGTTTCGGCTATTTTTAGAGATGGTAACAATCCATCTGCGGTAGAGTTTATAGAGAAAGAAGCGGTAGATTGGGTGGTAAAATACGAACATTTAACCATACAAATCAATCCTCAAGCAAAAGCATTTTTATTGATAGAAGTAGATGGAAACGATTTAGATCTTTTAATGAACGATTGCGAAAAGATCTCGAATGTATTAATGAATTATCAGGCAGAAGATATATTATTTGCCGATTCTGCGCAACAAAAAGAAGATTTTTGGCGCATGAGAAGAAGTATAGCCTTATCTGTTAAAGCGAATTCTATATACAAAGAAGAAGATACAGTGGTGCCGCGTGCCGAATTAGCAAAATTATTAAAAGGCGTAAAAGCAATTGGTTCGAAATATGGATTTCAATCGGTTTGTTATGGACATGCTGGCGATGGTAATTTACATATCAATATTATTAGAGGAAATTTAACAGACCAGCAATGGCATGTAGAATTGAAAAATGGTATCCGCGAAATTTTTGAATTAACCGTACAGCTTGGTGGTACACTCTCTGGAGAGCACGGCATTGGCTATGTTCAGAAGGAATACATGGATATCAAATATCCAGCAGCGCATATCAATTTAATGAAAGGCATCAAAGCTGTTTTTGATCCGAATCATATTTTAAATCCAGGTAAAATCTTTAATTAAGGCTCCTATTATGAAAAATACTAAATCAATTTATTGCATATTAATGCTGCTGATTTTCTGCTTGCCAAATGTAGTGCAGGCCAAAATTGATTGGAATAGGGTAGTATACGGCGGTAATTTTGGCGTGGGGATTACTACTAACCAAAGCGCAGTATTATTATCACCAACGGTGGGTTACCGTTTTACAGATCAATTAGAGCTCGGTACAGGAGTGATCTATCAGTACTATAAAATAAGTAATAGCTTATTAAAATATCAATCTGATAATTATGGGGCCAAAATATTTGGTAATTACCTATTATCCGAAAGTATTTTAGCCCATGTAGAATACGAGTGGTTGAATTTATCTACCCCAACATTCGACTTTGTGACCAATCGTTATATAGAAAATACGCGACAAAATATTGGCAGTTTATTCGTTGGAGCTGGCTATAGGCAAGTGTTTGGCCGAAAATCTGTAGTGGATATGATGTTATTGTATAACCTTACCGAAAGTCCTTATTCACCTTATGAGAATCCAATTATTAGAATTGGATTTGGTATAGGAATATAATTAAGATCGCATATTGATATATTGTAATGGTATGTCAGATGGGAAGTTTCGCATGATCGAAATAACGGCTTGTAAGTCGTCAATTTTCTTCGAACTGACCCTTAATTGATCGTTCATAATCGAAGTTTCCACTTTGATTTTACTGTCCTTAATTTCCTTAATTAGCTTTTTTGCGGTCTCTTTATCGATTCCTTCCCTCACTTTTAATTCTTTTTTCAACATATTTCCGGAGGTAATTACATCGGCAGAAAGGTCTAAACATTTGGGGTCAATTTGTTGTTTCATCATCCTAGTAATTATCACATCTGAAATGGCTTTTATTCGCATTTCATTTTCCGTTGTAACCATGATGTTATTTGACTTTTTGTCTAGTTCAATGGTAGTTGCAGAACCACTAAAATCATAGCGATTGAGTATCTCTTTTTTAGCGTTATTAATGGCATTATCTAGTAGCTGTAAATCTACTTTACTGACGATATCAAATGTTGGCATGTGGAAAACTTTTTAAAATGTTTTTTTATTAAATAAATAATTTTAAATTTGTAATGCAAAAATAAGAGATAAAAGAAATTTACTTTTCAACAAAATTTCAACATCTTGTTTTTAATTTGAAAGGCGATTTTTACTAGAACCTCTTAATGGAGGATCTAATATATAAAGAAATTATCGATGTGATATCGACGATACAATAATTAATTATTAAAACTTAAAACAAAAAAACATGGCAACAGCTAAAAAAGCAGCTCCTAAAAAGGCAGCAGCAAAAAAACCAGCAGCTAAGAAAGCAGCACCTAAGAAGGCAGCTAAGAAAGCAGCTCCAAAAAAAGCAGCTAAAAAAGCAGCTCCAAAGAAAGCAGCAGCTAAAAAAGCAGCTCCTAAAAAAGCAGCTAAAAAAGCAGCTCCTAAGAAAGCAGCTAAAAAAGCAGCTCCTAAGAAAGCAGCTAAAAAAGCAGCTCCTAAGAAAGCAGCTAAAAAAGCAGCTCCTAAGAAAGCAGCTAAGAAAGCAGCTCCTAAGAAAGCAGCTAAGAAAGCAGCTCCTAAGAAGAAAGCAGCAAAGAAATAAGCAAGTAATTGTCTTATTTGAGTGTTATGCAAATAACACTGATTTAATTAAGAATAGTCTCGTTAGCAATAACGGGACTATTTTTTTGTCTTTTTTTAGGGAATTATTGGAGCTCGGATAGGTATTCTTGAAAATCGTCTCTAAAATCTTCGTGCATGCCAGCAATCAGTTTTTCGATTCGTTTAACTTGATTACTATATAAATTCTGCAATGCAATATTACTGTTTAAAGAAATGCCTGTGGCTAAAATTTGTTGGCAAAAATAACTGGTTAAAATAACTTCGGTACTGGCCAAACCTGCATATTTAGCATATTTGCGCACATGTTTAAGCGCTTTTCTGATTGTTTTTTTTGCCAAATAACTGTTTGTAGTATTGATTTGATCGAATATCAATGCAATTTCTTCTTTGGCATTTTCGATGAATTGTGTTTCGTTACTTGCTTCAAAAAGTAAATAGCTCAACAATTCTTTATTCTCTTTTTTATACTTACCTAATTTTAAACAAAGTGCAATTAATTCGGCTTCATTTAAAAAGCCTAATTCTTTTTTGATTTCGTTAATTGATACACTTTTTAGGCCCATTACCTTTTCTTATAACCGCGTTTGGCGGCATCTTTAGGTTCAAAATGAGAAGGTTTTTGTTTTTTTTCTGCCCTATCTGCGGCTCTTTTATCTTTAGCTGCAAAGTCTGTAGGGCCTGCGTTTGCTTTGTTTTTTCTTTCGCCAAAAAATGCTTTTGCTGTTTTTTTCTTTCCTTCCGAAAAGTCATTTGCAGCATTGTCTTTTTTACTTTCTTTATAAGGAATATCGTTGGTAGATTGAGATAATAAAGTGGCCAATACTTCTACTTCTTGAAAAGTTAAATTTCTTAACTGACCTAATTTTAAATCGCCTAACTGAATATTCATCACTCTTATCCGTTTCAATGTTTTTACATCGTACTCCAATGTGGCACACATTCTGCGTATCTGACGGTTTAAGCCTTGCGTTAAAATAATCCTGAATTTTTTAGAACCTTCTTGTTTAACGAAACAGGGCAGGGTAGTGGTACTTGGCCCAATGGCTAAGCCCTTAGACATTCTATTGATAAAATCTTGCGTGATGGGTTTATCCACACTTACGATGTATTCTTTTTCGTGTTGGTTTTCGGCACGCAAAATTTTATTGACGACATCGCCATCGTTGGTTAATAGAATGAGTCCTTCGGAGTCTTTGTCTAATCGACCAATTGGAAATATTCTTTGGTTATAGTTTATATAAGAAATGATGTTTGTTTTATCTGCTAAATCGGTGGTAGATGTAACGCCAACAGGTTTATGGAATGCCAAATAAACCATTTTAGAAATTTTCTGTTGTTTTATTTTTTCGCCATCTACCGCAACTTGTTGACCTGGTTTAACTCTGGCGGTTGCGCCAGCAATTCGATCATTAATACTCACCCTGCCTTGGGCCACTAATTCATCGGCTTCGCGTCGAGAGCAAAAGCCAGATGCGCTAATAAATTTATTGATTTGTGTGCCTTCTTCCGATCGGTTGGTATTTTTAGGGGGATGTTTTTTTGACATGTTAGCATCGAAATGTTTTGATTTGGGCCTTTAATAGCATTATTACATTTCCCCACTAAGATAACAAAAAAGGCTTTATTTTATTTTTATCTTTGAAGACATTTTTAAAACAATTTAGCTATAAAATCTATTAGGTTTATATGAATACAGAATTTCAAAGAATTGTCGATTTCCGCAGATCAAACAGAGGATTCGATCCATTAGTGGAAGTACCAGACGAAGTAATACATACGAGTTTATCGCGTGCCATATTATCTCCTAATAGTAGCAATATGCAATTATGGGAATTTTATTGGTTGTCTACGCCCGAGGCTATTCAAGCCATGACACCTATTTGTTTAAACCAACGTGCTGCATCAACGGCTAAACAAATGGTGGTATTTGTAACGCGAAGAGATAAATGGAAACAGCGCGCCAATTGGAATTTAAATTTGATAAAATCTGCAATTAATGGCGAGCCCAATAAAGGACAAAAAAAAGGTTTAAATTATTACGGCAAACTGATGACGGTTATCTATACCAATGATCCATTTGGTATCCTCACTTTTTTAAGAAAAAGCATGAGTTTTATTATGGGAATAAATAAACCATTTTTTAGATTAGGTGGTTTAGCCAGTCAACGAATTACGGTACATAAATCTTGTGCATTAGCGGCTCAAACTTTTATGTTATCTATTTCTGCCGAAGGTTTTCATACTTGCCCAATGGAGGGCTTCGATGAATTGCGTTTAAAGCGTTATTTAAAGCTCCCTAAAGGCGCGGAAATCAATATGGTAATATCTGTAGGCGCAGGCACCGAAGCCGGCGTATGGGGCGAAAGAAACAGGTTAGCTTTTGACGAAGTTGTTTTTAAGAAATAATTAATTAAGATTTCATTACTCGCTCTACGTATTCACCAGTTTCTGTATTGATTTTTAGTTTGTCGCCAACTTCAACAAACAAAGGAACTTGAACATTAATGTTGCCTTCTACTTGAGCTAATTTGAATAGTTTTCCTTTTACGCCAACTTCAGAATAAACGGTTTCTAATTCTACATGTTTAGGTAATTCGCCAGCTAATGGTTTTTCATTATCATCAAAACGAATTCTTAATATCATGCCTTCTTTTAAAAATTGTACGGCCTCTCCAAAAATAGTTTTAGGAACTGGAATTTGATCGTAGGTTTCTTGATTCATACATACAAGTGAATCTCCTTCTGAATAGAGGTATTGCATTTCATATTCGTCTACACGAATAATGTCTACTTTTTCTCCAGAACGAAAACGCACTTCACTTTGTTTACCCGTCTCCACGTTTCTACATTTTAAAGAATAGATTGCATTTCCTTTACCTGGCGTAATATGATCGTATTCAATCACCTTTAATAATTCGTTATTGTAACGTATGAATGAGTTTTTGCTTAATTCTGAAGTAGTAGCCATTTGATTTAATTTATTTTTTAAAGATAATAAAAAGGGTAGGTTTTGCGAATTTGATTTTCCGGGGATTACCTCCGCTACGCTCCGGTGATCCCCGGAAGGGGGAAGCTGAGTCAAAGAAAAATACCGCAGCCGTCTGACGACGGCAGCTCGGCATTTTTTGTTTTCTCGCTTTTGCGAATGAATTCGCAACGCTTTAAAACAAAAAATGCCGTCCCTTACGGGCGGCATTTTTCTTTGGCGGAGAGTGGGGTAAATGAACCTAACTCTCGAAACCCTTATATTCATTGACTTTTTTTTTCTCAATTTTCAAATGGGTAACCGCTTGGAAACCCAGTGTAAAAGTAGGAGGGATTGACTCTTACTAGTATTCAAATGTAAGAAATAATTTTTATTACTTATAGGTGTGGACTATCCATATAATTTCTCTCAAATAATTTATTTACATTTGTATAGTTGAAAAAGTTAATCTCAATATCACTTCTCTTCGTATTTCTGTCAGCAAACACAGAAATGCATCATCTATTGAAGTTGCCTTTACTCATTCATCACTACTTAGAGCACCATCCTGATGAGCAAGACAAATCTTTTGCTCACTTCCTTGCCGATCATTATAGCAACAACCCCGAACATTCGGACAAAGACCACCACGAAAACGACAACTTGCCTTTCAAGACAAATGATTGTGCATCCATGCACACTACCATTGTTTTCAATCCCGAACACAATTTTTCTATAAGTGAACCTCACCTTGTTTCCGAAAAAGTTTCAGAGATGTACAATGAGATTATTTATTCTTCAGCCGATCAAAACAGTATTTGGCAACCCCCTCAATTCAGTTAATGATTTATAAGTTCCGCTAACACGGACAAAAAAACATTGACGGTGCTAACGCACTGCATGTAATCTTGTATTCATTCATTAAACTGATAAAAAATGTTAGACAAAATAATAGCGTTCAGCATAAAAAATAAATTCATCATTGCATTGATGACACTTGCACTTATTGTTTGGGGAGTATGGAGTGCAACTAAACTGTCTATTGATGCAGTTCCAGACATTACCAACAATCAAGTGCAAATCATTACTGCTTGTCCAACCCTTGCAGGACAAGAGGTAGAACAGTTGGTAACTTTCCCTATAGAGCAAAGCATTGCCAACCTTCCAGACTTGGAAGAACTGCGGAGCATTTCCCGTTTCGGACTTTCAGTAATTACAGTTGTTTTTGACGATAAAGTGGACATCTACTTTGCCCGACAACTTATTAACGAACGATTAAAGGAAGCCGAAAGCAAAATCCCAAAAGGTGTTGGTACACCTGAATTGGCACCAGTTAGCACTGGTTTAGGGGAAGTGTATCAATATATTATTCACCCAAAAAAGGGAAGTGAAAGTAAATACACAGCTATGGATTTACGGACAATGCAAGATTGGATTGTTGCCCGACAGCTTTATGGAACCAAAGGAATTGCAGAGGTTAACAGCTTTGGCGGACAATTGAAACAATATGAAGTTGCAGTAAATCCTGACCGCTTGATTGCAATGGGTATAACAATTCCCGAAATTTTTACCGCTTTAGAAAAGAACAACGAAAACACTGGCGGGGCATATATTGACAAGAAACCAAACGCATATTTCATTCGTGGTGTGGGGTTAATTGGTTCGTTTGACGATATTAAAAACATAGTTGTAAAAACAAATCCAAACGGCATTCCTATTTTAATAAAAGATGTTGCCGAAGTGCATTTAGGTAGTGCTGTTCGTTACGGTGCAATGACCTACAATGGTGAAGTGGACGCAGTAGGTGGTGTAGTAATGATGCTAAAAGGTGCAAATAGTGCTGATGTAGTAGGCCGCATTAAAGATAAAATGTCAACTATTCAAAAATCATTGCCAAAAGATGTAGTAATAGAACCCTATTTAGATCGAACCGATTTGGTAAACCGAGCAATCAGCACAGTAGAAAAAAATCTGATTGAAGGTGCATTAATAGTAATCTTCGTTTTGGTTTTATTTCTCGGAAATCTACGTGCAGGATTAATAGTTGCTTCTGCCATTCCGTTATCAATGCTTTTTGCGTTGGGTTTGATGAATGTATTTGGAGTAAGTGCAAACCTTATGAGTTTGGGAGCTATTGACTTTGGTTTAATTGTAGACGGTGCCGTAATTATAGTAGAAGCCACATTGCACCATTTAGGGATGCGGAAAGCAATGGGTAAACTTTCCCAATCAGAAATGGATAATGAAGTTTTTATTTCCGCTTCTAAAATCCGAAGTAGTGCCGCATTCGGCGAAATAATTATCCTTATTGTTTATATCCCAATTCTAACCTTGGTAGGTATCGAAGGAAAAATGTTTAGTCCAATGGCTCAAACTGTATCTTTTGCAATTGTAGGGGCGTTAATTTTATCTCTTACTTACATTCCAATGATGTGTGCTGCGTTTCTTTCTAAAAACATTTCACACAAACAAACATTGAGCGATAGAATGATGAACTTATTCCAACGCATTTATGCACCACTTTTGGAAAAAGCAATACGTTTCAAGAAAGTAATTGTAGTTGCAACTGTTGCGATATTTATTGTTTCCGTATTTCTATTTTCAAGAATGGGAGGTGAATTTATTCCTACGTTACAAGAAGGCGATTTTGCATTTCATTGTATTTTGCCACAAGGCACATCACTTTCACAAAGCTTGGAAACCAGTATGCAAGCATCAAGGCTAATCAAAGAATTTGACGAAGTAAAAATGGTAGTGGGCAAAACAGGAGCTGCAGAAGTCCCAACAGACCCAATGCCACCAGAGGCAACGGATATGATGATAATTTTGAAATCACCTACTGATTGGAAACGTGATATTTCATATGATGAATTGGCAGAAGAATTTGAAGAAAAACTCAATACAATTCCAGGGGTTTTCTTTGAAAAAAATCAACCAATTCAAATGCGTTTCAACGAACTGATGACAGGTATTCGCCAAGATGTAGCAGTGAAAATTTTTGGTGAAAATATGGACACACTTTTAAGCTATGCCAATAAGGTAAATGTAGTTGTGCAAAATGTGGACGGTGCAACAGAACCAAGCGTTGAACGAGTTGCAGGGCTTCCGCAAATAGTAATAAAATACAATCGTTCGCAAATTGCCAATTATGGATTAAACATTGAGGATATCAACCACATTGTTTCTACTTCTTTTGCTGGAGGAAGTGCAGGAGTTGTATATGAAAATGAACGCAAATTTGAATTAGTAGTTCGCCTTGACAGCACACACCGCAACAACATAGATGATGTAAGTCATTTGTATATACCAACAACCAACGGAACACAAATCCCTTTATCACAAGTTGCTGAAATTAAAATGGAATTGGGACCTGCACAAATTAGTCGTGAAGAAGGCAAACGCAGAATAGTAGTAGGATTTAACATTAAAGGCAGAGATGTAGAAAGTGTTGTTACTGATATTCAAAAAGTATTAAATGAAAAAGTAAAACTTCCCGAAGGCTATTATTACACATATGGAGGCACTTTTGAAAATTTGCAAGCGGCAAGCAAACGCTTAATGATAGCTTTGCCTGTGGCATTAGCACTCATTTTTATGTTGCTTTATTTTACGTTTGGTTCAGTAAAACAAGCAACTCTAATTTATACCGCAATCCCAATGAGCGCCATTGGTGGCGTATTCGCTTTGCTCATTCGTGATATGCCTTTTAGCATCTCTGCTGGTATCGGTTTTATTGCATTGTTCGGTGTAGCCGTGCTAAACGGAATAGTGTTAATCGGAACATTTAATCAACTAGAAAAAGACGGAATGATTGACATATTAGAACGCATAAAAGAAGGAACAAAAATTCGTTTGCGACCAGTATTAATGACAGCCACTGTTGCTTCGTTTGGTTTTTTACCCATGGCACTTTCACATGGTGCTGGGGCAGAAGTACAGAAACCTTTGGCTACAGTAGTAATCGGGGGACTAATTACAGCTACTTTCTTAACCCTATTTGTTTTGCCATTGTTGTATTTAATTTTCTCAAAAAAGAGAAAATCCAAAATCAAAATATCCGTTGCTGTTCTATTCGCTTTTGTGTTGTTTTCATTCAATATAGTAAATGCTCAAATACAAACAGTCAATGTCATTTCGGTTGATGATGCTATAAACACAGCATTGAAAAACAATCTTGAAATTCAATCACAGCAACTCAGCGTGCAGTCGTCTAGAATCTTAAAAAAATCGGTGTTTGAGTTACCCAAAACGAATGTCAATTTTCAGTTTGGGCAATACAATAGCATCAATCAAGACAAGGCCTTTCAAATCAATCAATCAATTCCATTTCCAACATATTATACATCCAAATCAGGCTTGTTTAAAGCCGAATCAGAAAGTAGTGAATTGCAACAGCAAGCAACTGCCAGCGAAATTAAAGCACAGGTACAATACTGGTTTTACCAGATGCAATATTTGCAAACCACTAAAAAGCATCTTCAATCTTTAGACAGTTTATATTACGATTTTGTGAGTGCAGCAGCTCTGCGTTACGAAACAGGCGAAACAAATCTGTTGGAGAAGACCACCGCCGAAACAAAGCGAGGACAACTTTCTCTTCTGCTTAAACAAAACGAAACGGATTTTATAACGGCTTACCATTCGCTGAAAACGCTAATGAATACAAGTGAGGATTTTGTATTGAGTAATAGTGAAAAATTTCAACCAATTGCAATTTCTAATGTGTTGGATACAACACTTATTGCAAATAATCCTTCGTTAAAACTGCTTTATCAGCAAGCAGTAATTGCCAATCAAAATAAAAAGATCGAAACTGCTTCCACATTACCCGATTTTAATGTCGGCTATTTCAACCAGTCCCTAATAGGTGTGCAAAGCATTAATGGAGCAGATGTAAATTTTGATGGTAGCAAACGTTTTCAGGGTTTTAATATAGGTATTAGTATCCCAATTACATTTTTTAGCAATGCTTCCAAAATAAAATCGCTTGAATATAAACAACAGGCATTACAAAGAGATGCTGACAATGGAAAACTGATTTTACAAACCAAATTGCAAAATGCTTTTCAGCAATACAATCAAAACTTATTGCAGTACAACTACTACAATTCAACAGCTTTGCCTAATGCCGAAATAATTATCAGCACTGCAAAGATTGGTTTCAAAAGTGGTGACATTGGTTACATTGAGTATCTACAAGCATTACAAACTGCTATCGATGTGCAGTTAAATTATTTGCAATCCATCAATCAAATAAATCAATCCATCGTCATTATCAATTTCTTAATCAACAAATAAATTTTAGAAAAATGAAAAATATAATATTTATAGCTGCCATTGCAATTTTAATATCATTTGCATCCTGCAACAGTAATAAAACCGAAACGAAAGGAGATGAAACTGAGCATCACGATGAACATGAAAACACCAACACGGCAATGCTAACAGCCGAACAAATGAAATCTATAAAAATAGAGTTAGGCGGCATCGAGAAAAAACAATTAACAGCTTCACTAAAAGCTAATGGCATTTTAAAAGTGCCTAATCAAAACCGTGCCAATGCCACGGCATCATTGGGTGGAGTTATCAAAACTATTTTGGTTCAAACTGGCAATAGCGTTATTAAAGGGCAAACAATCGCCACCATTACAAACAATTCATTCATCACAATGCAAGAGGAGTTTTTAAGTATTTCATCAAAAGCAGAATTGGCACAATTAGAATTTGTCCGACAAAAAGAATTGCAACAAGGTAATGCAGGAGCATTGAAAAATTTACAATCAGCCGATGCAGAACTAAAAACTCTGAAAGCTCGAAAAGCCAGTTTACAAAAGCAATTGGATTTGATTGGTATCAATACAGCTTCACTTACAAGCGAAAACATTAAATCAATTGCAAATATTACAAGCCCTATAAGCGGCACAATAAGCAACGTAATGGTAAACATTGGCAGCAATGTAGATGCAAATAATCCTATTGCTGAAATAGTAGATAATAGCCAATTACATTTGGATCTGTATGTGTATGAAAAGGATTTACAAAAACTAAAAGTGGGGCAAACCATCCATTTTACACTTACCAATAATCCAGGGAAAGAATACGATGCCGATGTTTATGCCATTAGCAACACATTCGAACAAAGCACCAAAGCTATTTCAGTTCATGCTATGGTAAAAGGTAATAAGCAAGGTTTGATTGATGGAATGAACATAACCGCATTGGTAAGTTTAGAAAATGCTACCGTTGATGCAGTGCCTACTAACGCCATTGTAAACCACGAAGGGCAGGACTATATTTTTATTGTTACTGAGGCCCATAGCGAGGAAGAACACCACAACGAACCAGATACTATCGAACACAAGCATGATGATAGCGGACATCAGCATAACGAAAAAATAGAACCCGATCACAAAGTACTAGGAACAACTTTTGAAAAAATTCCTGTTCGCAAAGGCACTAGCGATGTGGGTTACAGCGAAATTACATTACTTAAAGAAATTCCAGCCAACAGTAAAGTAGTGGTGAATGGAGCTTTTTTTATTTTGGCTAAAATGAATAATAAAGGCGAATCACACGAACACTAAAATTTAAAACTATGAGATTTAACACCACAATTCCAAAAGATCTAAAACCATACTTTCAAAAGGAACTAACCAAAGCTGAAAATACTTTTACCAAAAAGCATTATCAGCAAAGTTGGCGACACTTGGAAAGGGCACATATACTTGGACAACCTTACCCATTTGCACATTCCTTTGTTCATTGGAAAATGTTATTGTTCGGTTTCAAAACAAAAAATACCAAGGAAATAATCGGCCAAATTCCAAGACTTTTAGTGGGTGGCGTAAAATCCTTTGTTGGAAACATTCCTATTGGAAATACAGGAGGTGCAAATGTTCCACCATTGCAACAAATGGAAATACCAGAGGATTTATTAACAATTATAAAGAAACATTCAAATCATGAAACTACCATTCAACGATAGAAAATTCCTATTTCTACTTTTGGCAATTACCATCGTAGTTGCTTTAGAAGTTTTATCCATTCTGGGCTTACACATACCAATGCCCTATGCTCCATTTGTTTTTGCTACTTTCATTCTAGGCATTGGCTACAATGTTTTGTGGAACGGAGTAAAAGCAATCTTCAAACTCAAGTTCAGCAGTATCAATTTACTAATGACAATTGCTGTTCTCGGAGCATTTTATTTACGCGAATATCCAGAAGCAGCAGTTGTTATTGTACTATATGTCTTAGGCGAACGCTTAGAAGATATTGGGATAGAAAATTCAAAATCTGCATTAGATGAATTGGTAAGCAAGGCACCAAAAACAGCTTTTGTTAAAGAACTAAATGAATTTGTTACTATTGATAAAATTGCAGTCGGTACTATAATTCAAGTGAAAGCAGGTGAAATGATACCGCTTGACGGAAAAATAATTTTAGGAGAAACTACCGTTGACGAGGCTGCTATTACGGGCGAACCCATACCCAAAGACAAACACATAGGCGATAATTTATTTGCTGGAACATTGAACAAAAATGGTTTTATAGAAATTGAAACAACAAAACTTTCTGTTGATACAACTTTTTCAAAAATCATTCGCCTGACCTTTGAAGCACAGGGCAATAAGAGCGAAACACAAAAATTTATTCAGAAATTTTCAAAGTATTACACACCTATCATTATTGCAATGGCAATTTTGGTTTTCGTAATTCCAGTTTTTGTTTTGCATTTAGATTTGAACCATTGGTTACAACAAGCCATTACACTTTTAGTAATTGCTTGTCCTTGTGCATTAGTCATATCAACACCAGTAGCCATTTATGCAGCGATCGGAAACGCATCAGCAAAAGGTGCATTGGTAAAAGGTGGAAAATACATCGAAGCACTTGCATCTATAAAGGCAATTGCGTTAGACAAAACACGCACTATCACTTTCGGAAATCCAATAGTTTCAGATGTGTTTCCGTTAAACAGTACAAGCCGAGAAGAACTATTGGCTTGCACCGCAGGAGCAGAAATTTTCAGCGAACACCCATTGGCACAAGCCATAGTTAATGCTAGCATAAAGGAAGGATTTGAACCACACAAAACTGAAGGTTTCAAAAGCATTATGGGCAAAGGGGCGATAGCAAAATGTTTGGTCTGTGAAGATGAAACTATTTATGTTGGCAAGTTGGAATTTATAAAAGAACATCAGCACACCGATATCGAAGCTGAAAAAATTGTAGAGCAACTTTCAGCACAAGGTAAAACAAGTGTAGTCATAAGTTTTGGTGATGGTGTAGCAGGTGTAATAGGTTTAATGGATGAAATAAAACCCGACAGTTTAGTAGCATTAAAAGAAATAGAAGCAATGAATATAGAACCTGTTATGCTCACAGGGGATAGTGAAAAAGCAGCAAACTATGTAGCCGAGCAAGTTGGCATTAAAAAAATATTCGGCAATATGTTACCCGAAAACAAAGCCGAAAAAATAAAAGAACTTTTGCAGCAATATAAATATGTAGCAATGGTAGGCGATGGCATAAACGATGCACCAGCATTGGCACAAAGCACAGTAGGTATAGCAATGGGAGCAGCAGGCAGCGACACCGCTATCGAAACTGCAAATATTGCATTGATGAACGACAAACTTTCACTCATACCGTTTTTAATTCGGTTAAGTCAAAAAACATTACGCAGAATAAAATTCAACACCATCGGAGCAATAGCAGTAAAAATTATCTTTATCACATTGGCTTTCGTA
>CAIKLP010000062.1 GCA_903828245.1 uncultured bacterium
ATCGTGAGCGGGAGACGAGGCTCGAACCCGCGACCTACAGCTTGGAAGGCTGTCGCTCTACCAACTGAGCTACTCCCGCTTATTTCTAACAATCAAAATGTGGGGAGAGAAGGATTCGAACCTTCGAAACCGAAGTAACGGATTTACAGTCCGTCCCATTTGACCGCTCTGGAACCTCCCCAACAATATTGAGCCTCCTATCGGAATCGAACCAATGACCTACTGATTACAAGTCAGTTGCTCTACCAGCTGAGCTAAGGAGGCTTTTAAAATAGCTTATTTCAATGTACATTCCCCAAAAAAATAGCGAATAGCCTTGTTTTAGGGACTGCAAATGTACGAATTTCCATTTAGCATCAAAATTTATTTTAAATAATTTTCTGAAGGGATTTGGGATTTAAAAGTTCTGTCAAATTAAAGGCTATCATTAAAAAGTAAAAAGCACTACTTTATATATTTAATATACTGATTTGTTGGCTATTATAAAATAAAAAAGGGGAACCAAAGCTCCCCTTTTTTATTTTTAGGAATTAGATTAAATGGCTAACATTTCTTTGTGTTTCAGTATTTGTTTACGCAGCGACTCGATACATAAATCGATTGCTTCTTCGAAAGATTTTGCATTGTCTTTAGCAAATAGCAATTGACCTGGAATATTTACTTTAAATTCAACTAATTTGTTTTTGTGGTCTATTGTTGATTTTTCTAGTCTAAGAATGGCTTCGGCATCAATAATTTGATCAAAAAACTGCGCGAGCTTACTTCCCTTTTTCTCGATAAATGCTAATAATTGCACATCTGCATCAAAATGAATTGATTGAACATT
Organism: uncultured bacterium; assembly: GCA_903828245.1. Classification (GTDB taxonomy): domain Bacteria; phylum Bacteroidota; class Bacteroidia; order Sphingobacteriales; family Sphingobacteriaceae; genus CAIKLP01. The sequence continues at coordinate 827 of CAIKLP010000062.1, forward strand.
GATTTTCATATTTCCTCCTTTTTTTTAACCCCTTGGATGGGACTGTTTGTAAATATTTTTCAGCTTTTCAATTGAATTATGGGTATACACTTGCGTAGCCGCTAAACTCGAATGACCAAGTAATTCTTTAATGGCATTTAAATCGGCTCCGTTATTTAATAAATGGGTTGCAAATGTGTGCCTTAATACATGCGGGCTTTTTTTAGTTAACGTAGTAATTTTTGATAAATTATCATTTACCAATCGATAAACCATTTTAGGGTAAATCGCCTTTCCATTGATTAATTTAAATAAATATTCGCTTTGGTTTTCAAATTGAATAAGCTTGCAGCTTTGCATATATTGTTCCTGCGCTGCTATAATTTCTGTGCCTATTGGAATGATTCTTTCTTTATTTCTTTTACCTAATACCTTAATGGTTTTTGCTGGAATATCAAAGTCTGAAAGCTTAAGGCCCACTAGTTCTGCGAGTCGTATACCTGTGCTATATAATAATAACAAGATTAATTGATCTCTTGTAGTTTCAAAATCGGAACTCGGTTCCTGCTCGTCAAATAAATGATTGATATTTTCTTCTTCTACAAATACAGGTAATCTTTTTGCGGTTTTTGGAGATTGAATTTTAAGCATTGGATTTTTATCCTGCATGCCTTCGCGCATTAAAAATTTATAAAATGTTTTTAAGGTGGTGATTTTTCGATTTACACTTCGAGGATTTAAACCTTGTTCCATGAGTGAAACAATCCAAGAACGAATAATAGTATGCGAAACATTAAAATCGTTGGTAAGGCTGTATTCGGATTGTAAGTAATTTTGAAATTGCAAAAGATCACTTTTATACGCAGTGAGCGTATGTGCTGAAATTCGCTTTTCGAATTGGAGGTACTGGAAAAATGGATCGGTTAGCATCAAAAAAAAAGTTGTACCCTGAATAAAATCAAGATACAACTTTAATATGTTAAAAACAAGGAATTACTCTTCCGAATTTAATCCTAGTTTGTAGATAGCGCGCTTAACAGTTGTTCTTCTAGTAATAGAAGGTTTCTCGAATGCTTGACGACTACGCAACTCGCGAAGAACGCCAGTTTTTTCAAATTTCTTCTTGAAGCGTTTTAACGCTTTATCGATAGATTCGTTCTCTTTAATGTTGATAATGATCATAGTATTTACCTCTTTTCCCCATCAAAGGATGGACGGCAAATGTATGATTAATTCATTATTATTCAAAAAAAGATTTGAATAATCGCTTATTTTAAGATTTCTCTAGAAATAACGAGCTTTTGAATTTCAGACGTGCCCTCTCCAATCGTACATAATTTAGCATCGCGGTAGTATTTTTCTACTGGAAAATCTTTGGTATAGCCATAACCGCCAAAAATCTGAACGGCATCGTTGGCTACTGCAACTGCGACTTCGGAAGCATAATACTTAGCCATGGCCGACTCTTTAGTCATTTTCTTAGCCCTGTTTTTTAAGTCTGCGGCCTGTAAAATCAGCAATTCTGCTGCTTCTATGCGCGTAGCCATATCGGCCAATTTAAAACTGATTCCTTGAAAATTGGCTATTGCTTGACCAAATTGATGTCTTTCTTTGGCGTAATTGGTTGCCGCAACAAAGGCACCTTTTGCAATTCCTAAAGATAATGCAGCGATAGAAATACGACCGCCATCTAAAATTTGCATGGCTTGTTTAAAGCCTTCGCCTTCTTTTCCCAATAAGTTTTCTTTTGGTACACGGCAATTGTCAAAAATCATTTCGGTCGTTTCTGATGCACGCATGCCTAATTTATTTTCTTTTTTACCTGCTGTAAAGCCAGGTGTACCTTTTTCTACTACAATGGCACTAATTCCTTTGGAATCGCCTTTTTCGCCCGTACGAACCATTACAACCGCTACATCGCCAGATTTGCCATGCGTGATCCAGTTTTTTGCACCATTGATAATATAATGATCTCCATCGAGTACTGCTGTAGTGGTCATTCTAAGTGCGTCTGAACCCGTATTGGCTTCTGTTAAACCCCATGCACCAATCCATTCGGCTGTAGCCAATTTGCTAAGCCATTTTTCTTTTTGCGCTTGATTACCAAAATACATGATATGCCCTGTACATAATGAATTATGCGCAGCCATAGATAAACCAACAGAACCGCAGACTTTGGCAATTTCTTGAATAGCCGCCGAATATTCGAAATAGCCTAAACCAGCACCGCCGAATTCTTCTGGTACTAACATGCCTAACAATCCGAGTTCCCCCATTTTCTTAAGCGTTTCAACCGGAAAAATTTGGGCTTCATCCCATTCCATTACATATGGACGAATGTGTTTTTCGGCAAAATCCCTTGCCATATCTGCAACCATTTTAACACTTTCCGATTGGTTCATGTCAAAACCGTTTGCTGTATTTTCATTGTTTATCATAGGTGTTTATTTTAATTCTAGGTAGGAATTAATAGTTCACTAAAGTAATAAAATTATCCGAATAGGGTTTTAATTTCTCTTGATAGTCGATCAAATTTAAATTGATTAAGAAAGCAAATGCAATTACTTCGGCATTCATTTGATGCATCAGTTTTCCAACTGCATCAACAGTGCCTCCGGTAGCAAGTAAGTCGTCGTGAATAACCACTCTTTTGTTTGCTAAACTTGCCGATGCCTGCACTTCTATTGCAGCAGAGCCATATTCTAAATCGTAAGAAACGGTAAAAGTTTTACCTGGTAGTTTTCCTTTTTTTCGGATAGGAACAAACGGTATACCCAATTTATTTGCGATTAACATGCCAAATAAAAAACCCCTGCTTTCTATTCCAACAATTACTTCTGGATTAATTTTTTTTAATTGATCGCAAAATGCATTTGTAATTTCGGAGCATAAATTTGCATCTTCTAAAATTGGCATGATATCTTTATAATCAATACCAACTTTAGGAAAATCAGGAATACTTTGAATAACGGATTTGATTTTATTTTCTATCATTGAATAAGTATATATCGCTCAATTTTACGAAATATTTCTTCATTGATAAGTATAATTTTTTTTAAATCTGACTTGCTTTTAAACGCGCCATGCTGTGCCCTATAATTGACCATTACCTTGGCTAATTTATAGCCAATATAAGGATGTTGCGCAAGCTTTTCGAGGCTTACTTTATTTAAATCTATTCGAATAACATTTGCGGAATCTAGGCTAAGATGGGTCGAGATTTTAGCATAAACAGTTGAGTCGATACCATAGATTAATTGGATTTGTGTTAATTCGAAAAAACCACCTATCCTATTTCGATAGTTGATAATTCTTCCGGCCAAATAACTGCTCATAAAAAAGACAGAATCTAAAGCTGCGCTATCGCAAGAATTTAATTCGACTTTTTTGGGAACTTTTTTTACAAAAAACGGATTGGATTTTTGTGGAGATTTGCGAGAAGTTGAATCAGAAAAAATAATTTTCGATTGAGTTAGGTCGATGGTTTTTTGATCAATACTGTAGATTTTTGCTAAATCTTTTCGGGTATAAATTGTGCCACCTTTTTGAATATAATTAAAGATAATTCTTGCTTGGTATTTTGAAAAACCAATAGCTGTTAAGGCTGAAATGCCAGCTGTATCTATAGAAATAGGCTTATCGCTAAATTGCTTGGTAATATTATTTCTTATTTTTTCGTTTTCGAAATCGTCGTCTAATGGATTAACTGTGATTGTTGGTAAGGTGAAATCGGTACTCCATAATTGATATTCAATTATGTTATAAAAAGCAACAAACATCAGCGTGGTTAATAATACATAAATTCCGCGACGCTCCTTTTTAGGGTAGCCCAAATACTCTCTCCAAAATCTTTCCCACATAAGAATAAATTAACTTTATAAATATATTAATTTAATATTCAAAAGGTACCTTTTGCTAAGCTAACAGCAGCGCAGAAAATGGATATAATTAATAAGGAATCTTTCGAAGATGCAATAAGAATAGGCAATCTACCAATGAATGGCATTGCTAGTATCCTGATGAAAATCATGAAAATTGATCAGATCAATAAATTATATGATAAATATCAAGATGAAAAAGGACTAGTATTTGTTGACGCTGTACTTAATTATTTAAATATTAAAATTGACATCAACGAGCAAGATGTAAAAAACATTCCCTTGGAATCTGCATTTATCGCCATTGCAAATCATCCATTCGGTGGTATCGAAGGATTAATCATGCTTAAAATATTAGGAGAAATTAGACCAGAAATAAAATTAATGGCCAATTTTATTCTTAAAAAAATACCTGCCATACAAGATCAAATCATTGCCGTTAATCCATTCGAAGACTACAAGAACACCAGCAGTGTATCTGGCATTAAAAACACCATTAAATACCTTCAAAATGGCAATCCAATAGGCATTTTTCCGGCTGGAGAAGTATCTTCTTATCAAAGTCAAAAAAGAAAAATAACCGATAAAGATTGGAATCCGGTAATTGGAAAAATAATTACAAAAACCAAAGTGCCCGTTTTGCCAATTTATTTTGATGGAAACAATGGCTTATTATTTAATTTATTGGGTTTGATAAATCAGAAATTAAGAACCGCTCAATTACCCAATGAATTGTTAAATAAAAAAGGCCATATTATTAAAGTAAGGATTGGCAAATGCATTAAATACACTGATCTTGAATCTTTTGATTCGAATAGCAAAATGCTATTATACTTAAGAGCCAGAACCTATGCGCTTGCATCTGGGATTGAAGTAAAAAACATTCTTCATAAAAATATTTTTAAAATCAAGAAAAAACCAGCAGCAATTATTGCGCCTGTAAATGCAAAATTAATTCAAAGCGATATTTCCAAACTATCTATAAACAATCTTATTTTAACTGAAAAGAATTATCAAGTATATATTGCCAATTTTCAAGAGATACCTAATATTATACAAGAAATTGGCAGGCTTCGAGAAATTACCTTCAGAGAAGTTGGGGAAGGAACGAACAAATCTATAGACCTAGACAAATACGATATTTATTATAAACACTTATTTATTTGGGACCAAGAAGCCTTAAAAATTGTTGGGAGCTACCGCGTAGGTTTAGGCGATCAAATTATGGAACACCATGGAATAGGTGGTTTTTACATTAGAAATTTGTTTAAAATCAAAAAGGGATTTGGCCCAATCATGTCGAGTGGTCTGGAGCTTGGTAGGTCTTTTATTACAAAAGATTATCAACAAAAAGCCTTGCCATTATTTTTATTATGGAAAGGGATTTTAAAATTTGTGATTCAAAATCCTACATATCGCTATTTATTTGGACCAGTGAGTATCAGTAATAATTATTCAAAATTATCAAAGCGAATAATTGTGAGCTACTTAAAAAAAGAATGTAGTGACGATACCTTTGCAAATTTAATAAAAGCTAAAAAGCAATTTAAATTTGATACGCAAAACGAAACCACCCAAATTTTAATCGAAAAGAAAAATAGTATTAAATCCTTAGATACTATTATCTCTGATATTGAACAAAACCATGCCAAAGTGCCCGTTTTAATTAGGCAATACATTCAAATGAATGCGAAAATATTAGGCTTCAATATTGATCCAAAATTCAATGATTGCTTAGATGGATTTCTTTTATTAGACATCTTATTGATGCCTAAAGAAATGAAAGACCAATTGTCTAAATAACAAAAAAGGCCTGCCAGATTTCTCCGGCAGGCCCTTACATTAAACTGATTTTGATGAAATTATCTTACTACTACAAATCTAATAGTAGACGCAGTTTCTTTGTTGTATAAACGTACCATGTAAACACCCGCTTCTAAAGCACTAGCATCTATTGTTAAGTTTTGAACACCTGCACTAAAGTTTGTGTTATCAGCAATCGTAGCAATTACTCTACCATTAATATCTAACACTTTAACAGATAACTTAGCTGATTGCATTAAATTAAATGCAACCGTTGCATTGTTGTTTACAGGGTTAGGATACAATGCTAATTGATTCATCAATTTAGTATTGTCTACGCCTACTACACTGATCACAATGTTAGCTGAATCTTTTGTTGAACTGATACCGTTAGAAGCAGTTAATACAACTTTGTATGTTCCATTTGCAGCATAAGTATGAACTGGATTTTCAACGGTTGATGTGTTGTTATCCCCAAAGTTCCAAGAATATGATGTTGCAAAAGTTGAATTGTTAGCAAAAGTAACTTTGAATGAATCTGTAACTGAAGTGAATTTAGCACTTGGTAATACATTAATAGTTACCAATGATGAATCCTTTTTAGTACTGATACCATTTGAAGTAGTTAAGATCACTTTGTAAGTTCCAATCGCAGCATAAGTATGTACTGGATTTTCGTCAGTTGAGTTAGCGGTATTATCACCAAAGCTCCAATCAAAAGTATAAGCATTTAAAGAATTGTTGGTAAACGTTGCTTTAAATGAATCTACTACTGTAGTGAAACTAGCAGTCATTGGTAACTCACTGTAATTTGCATTTTGTGGATCGAAATTAGCCCATGTTGCAGTCCAGTTGTCTGAACCAAATGCACCTACATAAGTAGTAGGACTAAAGAATGAATTGGTTAATCTTGTATTAGTGAAACTTGCTCTGTTCAATACTGGTGAACCTGTCATAGGTAAACAGTTTGGAGTTGCAGCAAATGGATCTGTTAACATCACATCTGTATTAGCCGGAATGATTGTATCTTTTTTACCTGCTCCATTAAACCATGCATTTACATCAAAAGTAATGGTCGTTGACAATTTTTTCAATGGTACTGCACTTCCAGAAATAATGGTATTTGACATTTGCAATAAATCGTTGTTTGCATTTTTAGCAGCTGAGTCACCTTCGATGTATACACCATTTGGCCATCCCATGAATACTGAATTGTATGCAGAACAAGATGTGTTTCTTCTTAATCTTAATGCATTGTTATATTTTGAACTTACAACTGTTGATGAAGTAACTTTTGGACCGATAGAAGTAATGTTTGAGAACAATGATTTTGTTTTTGGTGAAGCACCAGAACCAGTTGCATCGTTATCTGATTCGAAACTATTTGAATCTCCTGCTTGATCGGCAACATTCGCATCACGAACCGCTAAACCAAATTGCACTTTACCTGCATATCCGAAATCTGTATCGAAATCATCGTCAACACCTTTGTATGCAATTAAGTGTTTACAATCTACTGTACCACCAAACCACTCGAATGAATCATCACCATTATAACTTACCATTACGTAATCAATAACTGTTCCGCTACCAACACCACCCATGGTTAAACCATTGATTTCGTTGTTTGCAGAGAAAGGAATACCACTATATTCGATACGTACGTATCTGATGATACCTGAATTATCTGTTGCGTTTGTTCCACCATATTGACCATCACCAGCAGCGTTATTTACACCACCTTCGATAGTTGCTTGTCCACCAACTGGATTAATTGGCGCACTACCTAATACAATTATACCACCCCAATCACCATAAGTACGTGTACCTGCTGGCTCATCAGATGTAAAAATAATTGGCTTATCAACTGTACCATCGGCAATTAATTTTCCACCTCTTGTTACAATTAATGCTCCTTTAGTTAATTTAATTCCTCTAACAATAGTACCAGGTTGAATGGTTAAAGTAGCATTTGAATCTACATAAACAAAACCATCCATACGGTAAATTCTATCATTAGTCCAAGTAGTATTACCTGTAATATGACCAGAAACTACTTGGTATTGAGGACCAGTGTTAATTGATACACTGATAGAATCTTTAGCAGAATACAATAAATTACTTGATGTTAACACAATTTTGTAACCACCATTAGCAGCGTAAGTATGTGTTGTATTTTTGTTGGTATCTAAAGCTGTATTATCGCCAAAGTTCCAAGAATAATTAGTTGCACCTGTTGAATTATTTACAACAGTCACCACTTTATTTTGAACAGTTACGCTAAATGCAGCAGTTACTGTAGGAATATTGTAGTTTGTATTTTGTGGATCATAATTAGCCCATTTTGAAGTCCAATCTGAAGTACCGAAAGCACCGATATAAGTAGTAGGACTAAAGAATGAATTGGTTAATCTTGAATTGGTAAAACTTGCTCTGTTCAATACTGGTGAACCTGTCATAGGTAAACAGTTTGGTACAGCTGCAAATGGATTATTCAACATTACTTCGGTATTTTCAGTTAATACTGAATCTCTTTTACCAGCTCCATTAAACCATGCAGTTACATCAAAAACAGTGTTAACTGTAGATTTTTTCAAAGCTACTGTACTTCCAGAAACAAATGTATTTGACATTTGTAATAAATCGTTGTTTGCATTTTTAGCTGCTGAGTCACCTTCGATGAATACACCATTTGGCCATCCCATGAATACTGAATTATAAGCAGAACAAGTTGTGTTTCTTCTTAATCTTAATGCGTTGTTATATTTTGCATTTACAACAGTAGCCGAAGTTACTTTTGGACCGATAGAAGTAATGTTTGAGAAAATTGATTTTGTTTTTGGTGAAGCACCAGAACCAGTTGCATCGTTATCAGATTCAAAACTGTTTGAATCTCCTGCTTGATCGAAAACATTCGCATCACGAATGGCTAAACCAAATTGTACTTTACCTGCAAAACCGAAATCTGTATCGAAATCGTCATCTACTCCTTTGTAAGCAATTAAGTGTTTACAGTTAACTGTACCGCCAAACCACTCGAATGAATCGTCTCCGTTATAACTTACCATTACGTAATCTATAATTGTTCCGCTACCAACACCACCCATGGTTAAACCATTGATTTCGTTGTTTGCAGAGAAAGGAATACCACTATATTCGATACGCACGTATCTAA
>CAIKLP010000063.1 GCA_903828245.1 uncultured bacterium
ACCGTAATTGGTGCGACAGATCCTCAAAAAGCAGATGCAGGTACTATTCGAAATTTATTCGCAACATCTATCAGTGCTAATGCAGTTCACGGATCTGATTCTGACGAAAATGCGATGATAGAAGGGAACTTTTTCTTCAGCGCATTCGAAAGAAACTAATTGCATTCATCAAATAAAAAAAGGTTGGCAACAAATGTTGTCAACCTTTTTTTATTTATGCGAATCTGAATTTATAATAATACAATTTCGTTGATTAGTCTTTTGCCTGCGTAAGTATTTACGTTTTCGATTAAGGTAGATTTCATCATGATTAATTCTTGACGCAAACTAGCCGAACTTACTTTTAAATATAATTTTTGCTGGCGAATATTAATTTCATCGGTTCGATTGGCAATTACTTTTCCAACTAATTCGGGCCAATTGATTTTTATTTTTTCTACGATAAATTGATCGGAAAGTTTATAGGTATCCAACAACTGCTCTATGGCAGCTTTCATGGTTAACTCATTACTTTTCCTAAATAACATCTTTAATTATTTTTAGTATCGACTACAATTCCTTTGTTTACCACGAATATACGACAATCAATCTGTAAGTCTTTAAATATTTTTGCCACCCTGTTTTGGTCGGTATCGGTGATAAACAATTGTCCAAAAGAATCTTCGCCAACCATGGCTAATAATTTACGAATACGCTGTTCATCTAATTTATCAAAAATATCGTCTAACATTAAAATAGGTTTATAGGCTTTCCTTAATTGAAGAAAAGAATAATGGGCTAATTTTAAGGCAATCACATAAGATTTTTGCTGTCCTTGCGAAGCATACTTTTTTAGTGGCAAATCACCTAAATTAAATTGTAGGTCATCTTTGTGTATGCCATAATTCGTCCTAGCCGTTATAATATCTTTTGTTAAATTTTTTTTCAATATAGCAGCAAAATCAGATTGCTTTAAATGCGACTCATATACAAAAGTTACCGCCTCTGCCCCTTCGCTAATGGTCTGATAAATTTCATTAAACAATGGGATAAACGCTTCCATAAAAGCCAATCTTTTATCAAAAATTTTGGCTCCTAGTGTTAACATTTGCTCGTCGTAAATCTCGATCATTTCGGCATCTACTTTATTGCGCTCTTGAAACTGCTTTAATAAAGCATTTCTTTGGGCAATAACTTTATGATAGGCTATTAAATCGTCGAGGTATATGCTATCGGTTTGCGAAATGGCATTGTCTAAGAATTTGCGTCGCTCTTCGCTTCCTTCAGAAATCAGATACTGATCTTGAGGAGAAATCATCACTAAAGGATAAATGCCAATGTGATCGGCTAATCGTTGGTATTCTTTATTATTACGCTTGAATACTTTTTTATGATTGCGTTTTACGCCACAATAAACGGGCTCGATGATATCTGTTCGGTTAAACTCGCCTTGAACCAGAAAAAACCCCTCTTCGTGTAAAATTTGCTGCGAATCAATTGGGTTAAAATAACTTTTACAAAGGCATAAATAATGAATGGCATCTAAAATATTGGTTTTACCCGCTCCATTATTGCCCACAAAACAGTTTACACCCGGCAAAAAGTGCAAATTGGCTTCTTGGTAATTTTTAAAATTTAATAGCGAAAGTTGATTTAGATACATTAAAAACCCATTCTGGTGCACAAATATATTTAAATTAAGCCCATCTTTTAAACAGATATTGATAGTATCGGCTAAAAATGTATTTTTGCAAGCTTAGAATAGATTAATATGTCGGAAGAAACAGAAAATAACATCGGAGAACAGTTTTCAAAAGCAGAACATTATGTTGCGGAAAACAGAAAAAGTTTATTAGTAATTGGAGGCACTATTGTAGCCTTGGTTTTAATTTATTTTTCATACCAAAAATTCATCTTAAGTCCGAGAGAAAAAGAAGCAGCTGCACAAAGCTATGTTGCGGAAAGATATTTCGAACAAGACTCATTAGATAAAGCCATTAATGGTGATGGTAACTTTTTAGGATTTGTTGGCATCATTGACGAATACGGAAGTACCAAATCTGGTAATTTAGCTCACTATTATTTAGGTTTTTGCTATTTGAAAAAAGGGCAATACGATTTAGCCATTGAAGAACTAAAAGAATTTAGCAGCAACGATGAATTACTGTTAGCGCTAGCTTATACAGGAATTGCTGATGCTAATGTAGAATTAAATCAGTTGGATAATGCTTGTTCTTATTATGCAAAAGCGGCAGCAAAATCGCCAAACGCTTTCACAGCGCCAATTGCATTGTTAAAGTTAGGTATCACTTATGAGCAATTAAATGAAAATCAAAAAGCAGTTGATACTTACAATAAAATCAAAAAAGAATTTGCTGATACAAACGAAGCAAGAGACATTGATAAATACCTTGCAAGAGCAAGTGCAAAGATTTAATTAAACGCTATATCGAAAAACTCCTGAAATCCTCAGGAGTTTTTTTTATTTTTAACCTATGGCAACACATTTAAAAAACCTATCCGACTTTAGCCATTTAAGCATTCCTAGTGCAGCGCCTTATCGATTTGCAATAGTAGTAGCGCAATGGAACGCTGGCATAACTGGCGCATTATTAAATGGCGCCTATGGCTCATTGATCGCAAATGGTTGCCCCGAATCAAATATTACCCTATTAGAAGTGCCCGGCACTTTTGAATTAAGTAATGCGGCGGCTATTGCGGCAGATAGTAAAAAATATGATGCCATTATTTGTTTAGGCTGCGTTATTCAAGGAGAAACTAGGCATTTTGATTTTATTTGCCATGCGGTCGCTAACGGAATTACCGAAGTTGGTATTAAAAGCTTAATTCCAACTATTTTTGGCGTATTAACAACCGAAACCCTTCAGCAAGCAACAGATCGAGCAGGCGGGAAACACGGCAATAAAGGGGAAGAAGCAGCAATTACCGCCATAAAAATGGCCGAATTGGCTTCAAATTTTAAAAATAGCAATTAAACAATTACATTTGTTCTATAAGCATACAATCATATGAAAAAAGTATTTGCAGCTATTCTCGTTTTCGGATTCTTAGCCATCGCATTTAGCGCATGTTCTAGCCGCCAGGGTTGTCCAGGTGGAGCAGACAATTATAAGTTTTCTGGAAGTGGAAGAGGCGTTTGGAAATAAGATGAATCTTATTCCATTAACGAGTGAATCACAATTAACAGACCTAATTAACGACAAGCTATCTGTTGTACTTTTTAAACATAGTACGCGTTGCTCTGTGAGTAATATGGCTTGGAAAATGTTTCAACAAGAATGGAACAATGCCGAAACTCCGGTGTATTATTTAGATTTATTAAACTACCGATCCATATCCAATGCCATTGCCTCGCAATTTCAAATCGAACACCAATCACCTCAAGTATTAGTGATTAAAAATGGTGCATGTGTTTATCATGCTACTCACCAAGCTATCGACGCTGCTATTGTTCAGGCTGCGCTTCAAAATTAAAACTTACAGATTTTATTGTTTCGGGGTGTAAACTCAATGCAACAGGACATGTTTTTGTTGAATTGATAATGATCGCTTTTTCTTTATCCGTAAAAACAATTCCCTGTGGAAAACTGAAAACTACTTTTACTTCGCCTACTCTTCTAGGGTCGGCAGACATGATTTTGGTAATGTCTATTTTTGTATCAATTAGTTTGTTTTCGAAACCATGCGTTCTAGCAGCAATAGCCATAATAGTTAACATACAACTCCCCAAAGAAGTGGCCAATAAATCGGTCGGCGAAAAACAAGAACCTAAGCCTTGATTATCTTTTGGGGCATCGGTATAAATGATGGTACCTGATTCGATGTGCCTTGCTTGGGTTCTTAATTCCCCTAAATAAATGCTCTGTATAGTTGCCATATTAATTCGATAATTACCATCAAAAATGCTTATTTTTATCTGTAATATTAGGATGCATATGCATAAAATTAAAAATTTTACAGTTTTTCTATTGCTTTGCCTTGCCAGCTATGTGCAAGCGCAAGTAACCGAAACACCTACCCAATTTGTATATAAAAAAGAATGGTCTGGTGGCGCAACTATTAATAATAGAGGTTTTGGCGGCATTTTAAGACACGCCATCATTACCAATAACTTCAAGAAAATTCAATTCGAAATTGAATTAGTAAAACTCAAACATCCCAAAGAAATTAAAGTAGTGAACCCTTATTACGACAACGCAAAGTCGTATGTGTACGGAAAGCAAAATGCATTTTATCCTTTGAGATTAGGGGTGGGCACTCAATTTTTAATATTCGACAAAGCAGCCAAAGAAGGTGTCGAAATTTCATTCAACATCATGGCGGGCACTTCTATTGGATTATTAAAACCTATTTACTTAGAAATTTTAAAAGACAATGGCAATCCCTTTTATTTAGATGTTGTTTCTGAAAAATTCAATAAAGATTTACACAACCCTGGTAATATTTATGGTTATTCTGGTTTCAACAAAGGATTAAATGAAACCAGTATACTATTAGGGGGATATATCAAATCGGGCTTCACTTTTGATTGGAGCAACAAAGACGAAAAAATCGTATTATTGGAAACGGGCGCAGTGATTGATTTTTACAGCAGAAAGGTTCCCATTATGGCAAATTTTTCTTCAGACATCAACAAATCTGCTTTTATCTCGTTATATGCTAGTATCCTTTTTGGGAAAAAATATTAGTTTTGTATCAATGATTAAATTACCTGTTTTATCCGACACTCCTGCTGCAAGAAAACCCGAATGGTTGCGTGTTAAATTACCGGTTGGTAAAGAATACGCCCACGTAAGATCACTTGTAGACAAACATAAATTACATACCATTTGCGAAAGCGGCAATTGTCCTAATATGGGGGAATGCTGGGGTGCTGGCACGGCTACTTTTATGATACTTGGAAATATTTGCACACGCTCTTGTTCTTTTTGTGCAGTTGCCACTGGAAGACCATTAGCCGTTGATCTAGAAGAACCCGAACGCGTGGCTAGCTCTGTATCTTTAATGAATGTAAAACATTGCGTAATTACTTCGGTAGACCGCGACGATTTAAAAGATGGTGGCGCAACTATTTGGGCAGAAACTATTTTAGCCATCAGAAAAAGTTCGCCAAGCACTACCTTAGAAACATTACTTCCCGATTTCAAAGGTATTTGGGAAAATCTTACACAAGTTTTGGCCGTTAGGCCAGAAGTTGTTTCGCATAATATTGAAACGGTAAGAAGATTAACAAAAGAAGTACGCGTACAAGCAAAATACGACCGAAGCCTAGAATGCTTAAAGCGCATTAGTGAAGCAGGCTTGAGAACTAAGTCTGGTATCATGCTTGGCTTAGGCGAAACCGAAGCAGAAGTTTTAGAAGCTATGCAAGATTTAGTTGCTAACGGCGTACACATTTTAACTTTAGGTCAGTATTTACAACCAACCAAAAAACACCACGATGTTATCGAATATATTCACCCCGACCAATTTGCTAAATACAAAGAAGCCGGATTGAGAATGGGATTTAGGGTAGTAGAAAGCGGCCCAATGGTTCGCTCTTCTTATCACGCAGAAAAACATTTATTTGATTTCTAAATTGAATACACAAACGCAGCAAGCCGTATCGGATTCAGAATTAATTTATCTTTTAAAAATAAAAGATGTAAGCGCATTGCCGCTGCTTTACGATGCTTATGCAAAAGCAATCTATAATTTAATTTATCAAATTGTAAGTGACGAAAACGAAACCGAAAAAATACTCGAGTTTACTTTTTTTCATTGCTGGAATTCTTTTTACTTATTTGATGCAAACAAAGGATTTCTATTTACTTGGCTAAGCCTAATGGCTAGAAACACTGCCTTACAGCACAAAAAAAACAAAACAAAAGAATTGAGTTTGCGCCCTATTGTTACTTTGGCAAATGCAAGTAATAAAAATTTACTGGCACAATTAAATACCCATCAACGACAACTCCTTGAATTATTTTATTACTCTGGTTTTTCCTTGATTGAAATTGCAGAACAACAACAATTAGATTACGCCGCTATTAAAACAGATTTTAGAGCTGCACTTTTAGCCTTAAGAAATTTAAAATAAAGCATGGACACCGAAATTTATATTTCATCTGGAATTTTAGAGCTCTATTGTGCAGGTGCGCTTTCGGAAGCAGAAATGCGCGAGGTGGAAAGAATGGCGAGTCAATTTGCTGCGATAAAAAAAGAAATTCAAGCCATAGAATTGGCGCTGTGGTCTTTTAACGATCATATTTTTGCTGGACCACACGAACAATTTAAAACCGAATTAATTACTGGAATAAAAATAAATAGTCCAAATGCTATTATTGAAAAAACACACGAAACTGCATTAAAAAAAGCGGTTGAGCCCGAAGTTAATATTGTTAAAATTCCAATCGTAACGCTAGCAGCAAAAGAAATTATTCCCAAACAAGCGATTCAATCTACAGGATCGAAAAAGAAAAAAATCAGTATAGGTATTTTTCTAGTAATCATTTTACCCATCCTATTGGCATTTGGGGCATTTGGTTTATGGAATAATTGGGATGCACTTTTGAAAGAATTGTCAGCTGCAAAAAAGACGGCAGCCAATGCCGAAAAATCAAGAGCAAAAATCGACTCTAGTTTGAAAGCAACGAGTCAAACACTAGATACTTTAAGAAATCCAGACTTAGTAAAAATTACTTTGAGTGGTATGAAATTTTCGCCGGAGGCCAAAGCAGTTATCTATTGGAACAAAAATACCAATCAAATTTTATTAGACCCTGTATTAATTCCTTTAGAAGACAAAGATCATTGTTATCAATTGTGGGCGATGAATAAGGGCGAAACCCTTAGCCTTGGCACCTTTTCGGCAACCAATAAAAATAAGCAGATGCTACCCATGAAGGCAACCAGCAAAGCCAGTGTCTTTATTATTTCTTTAGAACCAAAAAATGGCAGCGCCATTCCAAACATTGCGCAACTTTGTTTGATGAGCAAAGAATAATTACATTTCTTTTTTTAGAAATATTCCGGTAAAACTTTTTTTATTTTTAATTAATTCTTCTGGCGTTCCGCTAAATATAATTTCGCCACCAGCAGCGCCACCCTCCGGACCCATATCAATAATATGATCGGCTACTTTAATAACATCTAAATTATGTTCGATTACAATAACCGTATTGCCTCTGTCTACTAACTCTTGTAAAACATTTAACAAAATACGAATATCTTCGAAATGCAAACCAGTGGTTGGTTCGTCTAAAATATAAATGGTATTTCCGGTGTCTTTTTTAGAAAGCTCTGTGGCTAACTTTACACGCTGTGCTTCTCCACCAGATAGGGTTACAGACGATTGCCCAATGGTAATATATCCTAAACCAACTTCTTGAATCGTTTTAATTTTTCGCAAAATATGTGGCATGTTTTCGAAGAATGGAACGGCATCTTCTATACTCATATTTAAAATATCGGCAATAGATTTTCCTTTGTAACGTACTTCTAACGTTTCGCGATTGTAACGCTTGCCATTACATGATTCGCAGGCTACTTGCACATCGGGTAAGAAATTCATTTCAATTAATTTCATGCCTGCACCTTCGCAAGTTTCGCACCTACCTCCTTTTACATTGAATGAAAAGCGACCTGGTTTATAGCCTCGTATTTTAGCTTCTGGCAATTGCACAAATAAATTTCTGATATCAGAAAACACGCCAGTATAGGTAGCCGGATTGGAGCGAGGTGTACGCCCAATAGGTGTTTGATCAATTTCGATTACTTTATCGATATGTTCCAAACCACTTACTTTTTGATAAGGTAAAGGCTTTTTCTTGGAAGAATAAACAAACTGGTTTAAAATTGGATAGAGTGTTTCGTTTATTAAGGTAGACTTTCCACTTCCCGAAACACCTGTTACACAAACAAACATACCAAGTGGAATTGTTAGGTCGACCGATTTTAAATTATTTCCTGTGGCTTTTGTAATCTTAATTTGTTTACCTGTTCCTACTCTTCTTTGCAAGGGCATAGCAATAGATTGAATGCCATTGATATATTGCATCGTGAGCGTATTTGCTTTTGCCAATTCTTTAGGTGTACCTTGCGCAACCACTTGCCCGCCATGAATACCTGCTGCTGGTCCCATGTCAATTACATGATCGGCCTCCATAATCATGTCTTTGTCGTGCTCTACTACCAAAATAGAATTGCCAATATCTCGTAAGTTCTTTAAGGCTAAAATTAATTTTTCGTTGTCTCGCTGGTGCAAACCAATTGATGGCTCATCTAAAATATATAATACATTTACCAATTGCGAACCAATTTGCGTTGCCAATCGAATGCGTTGTGCTTCTCCACCTGATAGTGATTTGGTAACCCGATCTAAATTTAAATAACTTAAACCAACATCATTTAAAAATCCAATTCTTGATTTTATTTCTTTAATAATTTCAACTGCAATGGTATTTTGTCTAACTGATAATCTATTTTTGATGCCTTCAAACCAAACGGCCAGCTTAGCTAAATCCATACTTGCTAATTCATGGATATTTTTTTCATCAACTTTAAAATGCAAAGATTCTTTTTTTAATCTTGCTGCATCACAAACAGGACAAGGTACTTTCTGCACAAAATCCTCTAAATTATTATCGATATCGTCTGCTCTTTTTTCGTTTTGCTGATCAATCATTTTAACCACACCTTGAAAAGTAATGTTAAAATTAGTAACCGTCGAAGAATAAGGAACCACCACTGCAACGGGCTCTTCGAGTCCATATAAAATGGCATTGATTGTTTCTTTAGTTAATTTTTCGATGGGCGTTTGCAAGGTGGCACCGAATTTTTTCAATACCGCTTTCAATACCTGAAATGTCCAGACATCTCTATATTCGCCAATGGCAACAATACCGCCATTAGCAATACTTAGTTTTCGATCTGGCATCAACAACTTTTCGTCTACTTCAAAAACATATCCTAAGCCATCGCAATTTTCGCATGCGCCATAGGGCGAATTAAAAGAAAAAGAATTGGGCTGCGGTTCATCGTAAGATAAACCGGTAGTAGGGCACATGAGAAATTTACTAAAATGACTTGCTTCGTTGCTGGCATTATCTAATACTTTGATAATTCCCTTTGCCTGCTTCATGGCAGATTTAATGGCCTCTGCAATTCTTTGACGATCGTCTGTTCTAATAACAATGCGATCAATCACTATTTCTATATCATGTATTTTATAACGATCGAGTTGCATCTTGGGTTGCAAGTCTAAAATTTCGTTGTCTACCCTCACTTTTGCAAAACCTTGCTTGCGCACTTGCTCAAACAATTCGCGATAATGGCCCTTTCGGCCTTTTACAATTGGAGCTAAAATGGTGACGGTTTTGGATGGGTAATTTTGAATAATAGCATCAATGATTTGCTCTTCTGTCATCTTGATCATCTGCTCGCCCGTATTGTACGAATAAGCATCGGCAACCCTTGCGTAAAGCAATCTTAGAAAATCATAAATTTCGGTAATGGTTCCAACTGTTGACCTCGGGTTTTTACTGGTCGTTTTTTGTTCGATGGCAATGACAGGACTAAGACCTTCAATTTTATCTACATCGGGTCTTTCAAGTCCTCCCAAAAACTGTCGCGAATAAGCACTGAAGGTTTCCATATACCTGCGCTGCCCTTCGGCATAAATGGTATCAAATGCTAAAGAAGATTTTCCACTTCCACTCAATCCGGTAATGACCACCAGTTGGTTTCGAGGAAATTTAATATCGATGTTTTTTAAATTATGTACACGAGCACCATACACCTCAACGGCTTGTATTCCGGTTGTTTCGCTTTGTTTTTTCTTCATAGATTGGGCATAAAACTAAACAAAAAAACCGAGAAAAGGACCTCCCGAGTAGCTATTTAGCTGTATGAAAAAGGAAAAATAAAGCGTTTTGTTTGCCGATTATTTTTGGGCAATAGCAGATGCATTTAGTGGCATCTGCTGTTTTGGAATTCGATAACCATAATTAGCAGGATGTGCCAAGACTTCTTTCATGGCCAAGATGCGATATACATACCTAGCCGCTTCTCTATTTAATTTTAAATCGTAATAATTCTTTGTTTGCTGACGAGCAATTTGTGTTTTAGTTGCATTCACCCCCATATTATACGCAAGTGCGACTAATGTCCAAGAGCCTAATTCTTTTTTAAGTTTTTTCAAATGCTTACAAGCCGCTTTCGTTGATTTTTCGATGTGATTGCGTTCGTCTAGTTCGCTATTCACCGTTAAACCGTATTCTACCGCAGTTTTATCCATCAATTGCCAAAATCCAACAGCACCTGCAGGCGAAGTGGCATTTAAAAAGCTCGATTCTATTGCAGGTAAATATTTAAAATCTGAAGGAATATGGTTTTTCGCTAAAATTTTTTCGATCAAAGGGAACCAACGACTTGCTCTTTGGTGCATGACAAGGCTTCGAGTTTGCCAATAAGAATTAGCAAACAAGGCACGATCCATTTTTTCATACACCTCAAAATTATCGAGCGGCACTTGTTCGCCTGCAAAGTTTAAATCTCCAGGAATATTAAAGGCATATACTTTGTATTTAGCCTGAAAGTCTTGTTTGAATTTATCCTCGTCGATATGAGTAGCAAAAACAAAAAGCTGTTGTACTAAAGTAGCCAACATCACTAAGGTTAAACTGTATAAAAACTTAATGTTATTTGTGTTCATTTTCATAAAAAATCCTCCTTAAAATCGGACCAAAATGGCCAGATTATACCCTCATCATTTTTAATGTAAATATAAAGATAATCATTCATTTGCTTAATAACGAGGTATTTATGAAATTTATTGCAATAAAAGCACTTCAAATGCATCGTAAAGCACTCATAATTAAGCTTTCATGCGTTTTTAAAAAAAATCAAAGAAAATGGCATTTTTTGACATTTTTTGCCGAATTAGCCTAAAATCAATGTATTTTTGCATATGAATAAATCAAACCCATCTCGTCGCGAGGACGATAAAAAACCAAGGAAACCCAGGATTGCTAAATCTGAAAATACGGGACCTAAAAAAAACGAACGTGCAGGCAAGCCTTTTAAAGTTCGTTCTACCACAGATTACTCAGAAACAAAACCCACCAAAGAAGGGAATTTCGATAAATTCAAGAAAAAACCAGAAGCCCCTCGTAATACGGAAGATAGACCCAATCGCAGGTTTAGTTCAAAAGACTTTGATTCTTCAGATCGCAAACCATACAGAGACGATAATAAATCCGATTTCAAACGCGGACCTAAAAAAGATTTTGATTCTTCGGATCGCAAACCATACAGAGAGGATAGTAAATCCGATTTCAAACGCGGACCTAAAAAAGACTTTGAATCAACGGATCGCAAACCATACAGAGACGATAGCAAATCCGATTTCAAACGCGGACTTAAAAAAGATTTCGAATCAACGGATCGCAAACCATACAGAGACGATAGCAAATCCGATTTTAAGAAAAGCAATGCCTCGGCAAATTCATTTGAAAAAAGAAATGCGAACCCTGTCGAGAAAAAAGGTCGCTTAGACAATAAAGAATACAAAGCACGCAAACCAAAAACCGACGATCGCAGCAACGAAAGAATTAGCAGAACAGTTGGTAATACCGAAAGAAGATCAACCATTAAAAAAGAAATACCAAAAGAAAATACCTACGATCAAAAAAGAGCAGAACGTGCCGCTTCACAAGATAATCCAACAGAAATATATGAAAAAATAAATTTCAGTGGATGGGAAGAGGAAGCGAAGGAACCAAAAGAGCCCAGAGCTCCGCGTCCTAAACGTGTGAAAGAAGAAACAGCAGATTTTGAAATAGCGCCAATTAAAAAACCGAGAAAATTAAAATCGGAAATGGGCGAATTACCTTACGAAAGAAAACCACTTAAAAAAGCCGTAATACCTACTGCACCTAAAAAGAAAGAAAAAACTTTTGCAGATGATGGATTAACCCGATTGAATAAATACATTGCCAATGCGGGCGTTTGCTCTAGAAGAAAAGCAGATGAATTAATTGAATCTGGCGCCGTTATGGTAAACGACGAATTAATTAAAGAGTTAGGTTATAAAGTAAAAGATACCGATAAAATTACTTTTCAAGGTAAAGTATTGAAACGCCAAAAGCTGACCTATATCTTATTAAACAAACCCAAAGATTACATTACCACGCTCGACGATCCGATGGAACGAAGAACCGTAATGGAATTAATTAAAAGTACCACCAACGAACGCGTTTACCCAGTAGGCCGTTTAGACAGAAATACCACCGGTCTTTTGTTGATGACCAATGATGGTGATTTAGCAGATGTACTTTCTCACCCAAGAAATAAAGTTAAAAAACTATACGAAGTAGAATTAGACAAATCTTTGAGCCCATCTGATTTTGATAAAATTAAAAAAGGGGTTGAACTAGAAGATGGCGAAGCAGAAGTAGACGAACTTTCTTATGTAGAAGGAAAGTCTAAAAAGCACATTGGCATTGGCATCCACATTGGTAGAAATAGAATTGTAAGAAGAATATTTGAATCTTTAGGCTATACCATTGTTCGATTAGATCGTGTAATATATGCAGGCTTAACAAAATTAGATTTATCGAGAGGGCGTTGTAGATTTTTAACGCAAGAAGAAATTATTCACTTAAAACACTTGAATAAATATTAATCGAATGCTAAAAAAAATTTACCGCTTCTTTAGGAAATTGATGCTGTATTTTTTTATCGGCAGTGTAGCCCTTACTATAATTTATCGGTTTGTGCCACCACCTTTCACCTATCTGATGATTCAAAGGTTGGTAGAACAAAAAATAGATGGCGAAGATTTAAAGCTGCGAAAAGATTGGGTGAGTATCGAAGAAATGTCTCCTTATTTAGTACGAGCGGTAATTGCTTCTGAAGACCAACACTTTAACGAACATTGGGGCTTTGATATAGAAGCTTTGCAAAAAGCCTACCAGCACAATCAAAAAAGTAAAAAAGTGAAGGGCGGTTCTACCATTTCACAACAAGTTGCCAAAAATGTTTTTCTATGGCCGGGTCGTTCTTATTTTAGAAAAGGACTCGAAGCGTACTTTACTATTTTAATAGAAATTACTTGGTCGAAAAAAAGAATCATGGAAATTTATTTGAATGAAATAGAAATGGGTGATGGTATTTATGGCGCAGAAGCTGCATCTAAAAAATATTTCCGAAAGCCTGCTAAAGATTTGAGCAAGCGTGAGTCGGCACTCATAGCCGCTGTGTTACCAAATCCTATTAGGTGGACACCTCCAAATCCTAACGCCTATATTCAACGCAGACAATACAGAATATTAAGAGCCATGCGTTATATTGGCAAACCTGAATATTTAAAATAAAAAAAAAGCCTCAAGAAATCTTGAGGCTTTTTTAATTTTATTTTTTCAATTATTCTGCAACTACTTCAAAAGGTACTTGAATTTTTACCTCTTTGTGAAGATTTAAGTTAGCGATGTAAGAACCTACAAACTTTACATCTGTTTCAAATGTAATGCGCTTGCGATCTACTTCGAATCCTAATTTCTTCAACTCTTCTGCAAATTGAATC
>CAIKLP010000064.1 GCA_903828245.1 uncultured bacterium
CCTGTCATAATTGTCATGAGCAGTCCTGCACCAATTGCACCTAATAATAATTGTATCATTTATGAAGTATTGTCCTGTAAATTTGTGAAAATTAATAAGAATACCCAATTATTAGCCCATTTAATATGTAAATAATTTATTATTTATAGCAAATTCAGGAGAGTTTTCTTAAACTTGCCCTTATAATCTTATGAAAATTCGTCCAGCATTCGATCAGATATTCATGAACTTGGCCCTCGATTTGGCTAAACGTTCTCATTGCGTGAAAGCGCAAGTTGGGGCCGTATTAACCAAAGATACCCGCATCATATCTATTGGCTATAATGGCCCACCAGCCGGCACGCATAATTGCGACGAAGAATTTCCTGTAGATGGCTGCCCAAGAGATACCAAAGGCAGTTGCTCGCTGGCTTTACATGCCGAAGAAAACGCTATTTTATATGCTGCAAAAAATGGATCTCAGTTAGAGGGAACCACCTTATATTGTACTTTATCGCCATGTATAAGTTGCGCGCGCCTGATCTTTCAGTCGGGTATAAAAAAGGTTTATTACCATGCTTCTTATGCCCAATATAAAGGACTTCCTGTCGACGAAGGAGTTGCTTTCCTTATCAAATTTGGCATCGAAACCGTTCAATATACAGAGGCTTAATCGCTTCAAAAAAAATCAAAATTCCTAGCGTTTGCAATCCCAAATTTCATTTCGAAAATGTATCTTTGCGCATGCAGGAGAAAATTATCATTCTTGATTTTGGTTCACAATACACCCAATTAATTGCGCGTAGAGTTAGAGAACTAAATGTTTATTGTGAAATACATCCATTTCACCATGTTCCAGTTTTAGACGAATCAGTAAAAGGAGTGATCCTATCAGGAAGTCCACATTCTGTTCGAGAAGACCAAGCACCCAATGTCGACTTTCAAGCGATCGCAGCAAATTACCCTGTATTAGGAATTTGTTATGGTGCTCAATTAATTGCACAACAATCGGGTGGACAGGTAATGCCATCTAAAATTAGAGAATATGGTCGTGCAAATTTACTAGAGGTACAGTCTAGTAATAAATTAATGAAAAGTATTCCTGTACAATCTCAAGTGTGGATGTCGCATGGAGATACCATTTCGGAAATACCTGCCAATTTTGAAATTATTGCCAGTACAGATTCTGTTAAAATTGCTGCTTTTCAAGTGAGCAATACAAATATTTACGGTATACAATTTCATCCAGAAGTAACACATTCAACCGATGGCAAACAATTATTGCAAAATTTTTTAGTGGACATATGTGCTTGTTCACAAGATTGGACACCAGATGCTTTTATTGATACAACTATTGCGGCATTGAAAAATCAATTAGGCGATGACCAAGTGGTACTAGGCTTATCGGGTGGAGTAGATTCATCGGTAGCCGCTATTTTATTACACAAAGCCATTGGTAAAAATTTGCATTGCATTTTTGTGGATAACGGATTGCTTCGCAAAAACGAATACGAAGAAGTATTAGCTTCTTATCAGCACATGGGCTTAAATGTAAAAGGTGTTGATGCCAAAGAATTGTTTTATGCAGACCTCAAAGGATTATCGGATCCGGAGCAAAAAAGAAAAGCCATTGGAAAAGTTTTCATCGATGTTTTTGATGCAGAGTCGCAATTAATTGACAATGTAAAATGGTTAGGGCAAGGCACTATTTATCCCGATGTTATAGAATCGGTATCGGTTAAAGGTCCATCGGCAACCATTAAATCGCATCACAATGTGGGTGGCTTACCCGACTATATGAAATTAAAAGTAGTAGAACCTTTGAATACTTTATTTAAAGATGAAGTGCGCAGGGTAGGAAGAGCTTTAGCTATAGACGATAAAATTTTAAATAGACATCCATTTCCTGGTCCTGGTTTAGGCATTCGAATTTTAGGAGAAGTCACCAAAGAAAAAATAGCCATTTTACAACAAGCAGATTATATTTATATTAATCATTTAAAAAATGCGGGTTGGTACGATAAAATTTGGCAAGCAGGTGCTATCTTTTTACCAGTTCAATCGGTTGGTGTAATGGGCGATGAAAGAACTTACGAACACGTAGTTGCTTTAAGAGCCGTAGAGTCTGTTGATGGAATGACGGCAGATTGGTCGCCCATCCCTTATGATTTATTAGCAAAAATTTCGAACGATATCATCAATCAA
>CAIKLP010000065.1 GCA_903828245.1 uncultured bacterium
GCTTTTCCAGTAATAGGATTTATAATGGCTGCGTTTTTATTATCAAAAATATTTTTAAATTCTATACTCAAACTAATTTGTTGTCCTCTTTTAATGATAATATCTTTGGTTATTTTTAAATCTGTATTCCACCAAGCAGCACCTAGTTTGCTAAATGGATTTAATTCGTCTGGCTCGTATATAGGTCTGCCATTTGGTTCCACGCCATTTTGATAATAAGGTGTATATCTTAATCCTGATTTATAAGTTGAATTTAAAAACACCCTAACTTTATTAAAATTAATTCGTCCAATGTGAAAGGAAGTATCGGGTTTAAATACAATCATTAATTTTAAATCAAGGGGTCTGTCCCAAGCTAAGTACTGCTCTACCGTTGGCGATACCGAACCTGTTTGTAAAATTTGTAATTGTGATTCTTGTGCAGAGTTAGATTTACCAGTTGCTATTTGATAGGCTGCACTAAAGGTTGTACTCAAATATTTTTGCACTCTTCTATTCAAAGTTAATTCGAAGCCACGAATTCTGGCATAGTCTTGATTGATATTAAAATTCTTTTCGACAAATCGACCGGTTTGGTCTTTTACAATAATTCTTCTACTTACGATATAATCAAATTTATCGTTATAAAATGCAGTAGCAGTTATCGCAAAATTAGCTGTTACTTGTGTTTTTATTCCCACTTCGTAAGAAACAGTTACTTCGGGATTTAAATCTGGGTTACCTAAGTTGGCTAAGAATGATCGGTTTTGATAAACAGGATCTAAGCCAGCATAGACAAAGCGAGGATGTGGTAATCTACTGAGGTGTCCGTAATTAAAATACAATACATTATTTTCAGAAACAGGAAACGAAATTCTAAGTTTTGGCAACAATCTAAATTTTGTTCTGCGTCCAAATATTTCGGTGCTATTTTTAATATATGATTCTCTAATGGCTGCTATAACAGGAGCATTGGGATCTGCCACTGCTTGATCTGCAAACTTACCCGGCATCCAATAATTTAAACGGATACCTGCATTAACAATGATTCCTTTATAACGTAACTCATCTTGAAAAAACAAACCACCCGTGGCTGGATTTACTTTCCAAATATCGTTGGATTGTCCAATACTCGATGAAGCAGTGGTGGTGGTATCATCAATAATAATTGGTGCACCAATCCAAGGTCTGGTTACATCTACCCACTGATATTCTTGCTCTTTATGCTCCAATCCAAAACTAATAAAATTGGCTTTATTAGGCGTATAATTGAATTTAACTTTGAAGGTGTTTTCTTGCGCATAGTGATCGTGCCATAGGGTAGACACACCGCCATTATTATATAAACCTGGTCCAGGATTAACATAGATTACCGAATCGCCAGGATTAAATAAAGTAGCAGGATCTGAAACAATTGATGCTGGATCAAAAATTTGATCAATGGTAGAAGGTCTGAATGGGCGACCATTTGCATCGGCTCTTAAATTGGTAAAGAGTCTTGCAAAAGAAACATCCATCGATAATTCTTTAGAGAATAAATTTAAATATTGAATAATTAACAAGTTTGATTTATGCGTATAAGTTGCCGCATTATCCATATTCAAGCTAAATAAATATTGATAACCAGGCGTTACAATAGCATTGTTTCCTACTACTTGAAGCGATCTTGTATTTTGATTGATATTTAAACTTGATTGATTTGAAATTGATAATTTTTTACCTGGTGCAATATTATAAGTTAATTTAAAAGTACCCGACCATTTATTATCTTCGCGTGGTGCCCATATAGAATCATTTTTACGCATCATAGAACTATGCAATTGATTGGCTGGGTTTTTAAAAAACTCATCCGTTAATTCCATGTTAGCACTACTAAAAAAAGTAAGTTTCTTTTTTGTAAAAGGTACAGGTGATCCAAAATTAAGACTGAGCATATCTGTATTCCAATTACTCGATTCGTTGATGCCTAAATTATCTCGGTAAAAACTTCCACCAAATTTTACTTTGTCTCCACCTTCTCTAATTCTGGTAAGTACCACACCCGATGTACCTTCGCCATATTCTGCGCCAACACCGCCTGTTATTACTTCAATATCGTTTACTGCATTCGATGCAATGTCTACACCAAAGCCTGTTCCAGCCAATGGGTCTTGCGCATTGATACCATCTACTAAATATTGTGTTTCGTAAACACGACCGCCTCTTATTTGTAAGCCATCTGGATTTTGACTTACCCCAGCTTGGTTTGCAACAATCGACTGTACGTCTTTCACGCTCATGTCTTTGATGTCATCGGAAGTAACTTTCGAACTCGATTTACCCGACTCTAAATCTATAATGGTACGTTGGCCCAATACTTCTACTGCGCCAATATCTGTTGTAACTTCTGTCAAGGATAAATTTAATTGCGTAGGAACTGTTGCATTAATTTTTACCCCGTTATATTGTATTTCTTTATAGCCTAAATAAATTGCTTTGACTGTATAATCACCTGGTTTAATGGTATTGATTTGAAAATTACCATTAATGTCGGTGCTCACCCCAAAGTAAGTACCTACAATCGTTACGGTTGCACCAATAATGGGCTCTTTTGTTTTTCTATCAATTACTTTTCCTTTCAATACGCCCGTCTGAATTTGCGCAGATGCAAATGATACAAATGAAAATATAAAAAGAAATATATAAAGAATGCTTTTTTTCATTACCAATTAAATTCGTCTAAAAATATCTTTTGAAACAATTGTTTTAATTCATCCTGTTGTCCATCTGCATTAGCATCGCCTTGCATTTTAAACAAATCGA
>CAIKLP010000066.1 GCA_903828245.1 uncultured bacterium
AAACAAAAATTTAGTTTGATCGTAGATACAATTATCTAAGGCAAAATCGATTTCTCTACTGGTCATTCCAGAAACAATAGAAACCGCTTTAATTCCTTTCGCTTTTAAACCCTCTACTTGGTCTTTGATAAGTGCGATTAATGGAGAGATGACGATTGTTAAACCCTCTTGAGCCATTGTGGGTACTTGAAAACAAACGGATTTTCCACCACCGGTTGGTAGCAAGGCCAAAGTATCTCGTTGAGCTAAAACCGATTCGATAATATCTTTTTGCATCGGTCGAAATTTGGGATGGCCCCAATATTTCCATAAGATATTTTCTAAAGTAGTTTCCAACGATGATTTTTTTGTTTTACAATATTAGAATAAATACGCTTTGTATAGCATTTAAGAGAAGCTATTTTTTTACAAAATGCGCTTTTTTTGTGAATTTATAGGGTTTTAAATCGTACATGCTTAAAAAAAATCTTAAATTGCAGTTTATTTTAAAAACCATGAATATCCTTGCTTTAAATGCCATTTCGCCTATAGACGGTAGATACAGAAAATCTACACAAGAATTAGCTGCTTATTTTTCGGAAGCCGCTTTAATTAAATACCGTGTATTAGTAGAAGTAGAATATTTTATCGCATTATGTGATTTAAAACTGCCTGGTTTAGCAGATTTTGATTCCAAAAATTACCAAGCCATTAGAAATTTAGCGATTCATTTCAACGAAAATGATGCGCAAAAAATAAAAGATATTGAAGCGGTAACCAATCACGATGTAAAAGCCGTTGAATATTTTTTAAAAGAAGCTTTTACGGCATTGGGTTTCGAAAAATACTTAGAGTATATCCATTTTGGATTAACCTCTCAAGATATCAATAATACCGCAATCCCATTAAGCTTTCAACAAGCTATACACGAAGTTTATTTTCCACATATCGAAAATTTAATTTCGCAATTACAGGTTTTAGCAACTAATTGGAAAGACATCTCTATGTTGGCTCATACGCATGGTCAGCCTGCTTCGCCTACTCGTTTAGGTAAAGAGTTAGAAGTTTTTGTAGAACGATTGAATGTGCAATTAATTCAATTTAAACAAATTCCTTATTCGGCTAAATTTGGCGGTGCAACCGGAAATTTCAATGCGCATAAAGTAGCCTATGGCGAAATAGATTGGATTAATTTTGCGAACGAATTTGTAAATAAGCAATTAGGTTTGTCACGTTCTCAAAGAACTACACAAGTAGAGCATTACGATAATTTTGCCGCGCAATTCGATGCCTTAAAAAGAATCAATACCATATTAATCGACTTTAGCAGAGACATGTGGTCTTATATTTCGATGAATTATTTTAACCAGCAAATTAAAGCGGGCGAAATTGGATCTTCGGCTATGCCGCATAAAGTAAATCCAATCGATTTTGAAAACGCAGAAGGAAACCTCGGTTTAGCCAATGCATTATTCGAACATTTAGCAGCAAAATTGCCTATTTCAAGGCTTCAAAGAGATTTAACGGATTCTACTGTTTTTAGAAATATTGGCGTTCCATTGGCACATACTTTAATTTCATTTAAATCTTTAAAGAAAGGTTTAGAAAAACTATTGTTAAACGAAGCCGCATTAACTGCAGACTTGGAAAACAATTGGGCGGTTGTGGCAGAAGCCATTCAAACTGTTTTAAGAAGAGAAAATTTCCCTAAGCCATACGAAGCCCTCAAAGACTTGACCAGAAAAAACGAAAAAATCACCCAA
Organism: uncultured bacterium; assembly: GCA_903828245.1. Classification (GTDB taxonomy): domain Bacteria; phylum Bacteroidota; class Bacteroidia; order Sphingobacteriales; family Sphingobacteriaceae; genus CAIKLP01. The sequence continues at coordinate 1,743 of CAIKLP010000066.1, forward strand.
GAAAGTATTCGTAATTTTATTGATGGTTTAGCGATTAGCGATAGTTTAAAAGAGGAATTAAAATTAATCAGTCCGCATAATTATACTGGTTTTTAAATTCAAATTATTTGAAAAATTTTTCGTTTACCTCTAAAGATCAAATCTGGCATATTTTTGACGATGAACAGTCTGAAATGCTTGTAATTGTTACCAAAAATACCAAAAAAGGAATTACTGAATATCATCATATTTGTTTAAAATCTGGCCAAATAAAGCTGCTCGACATTCCATTGCCAACTCAAATACAATGGAATATTTGCAAAGTTTACAATCAAAAAATCATATTTCAATCTTCTATTTCAATCAATAGACCCGAGCATCAATATATTTTGGTATACGATATAGCGACTAAAAAAATTGTTTTAGAAAACTACCAAAGAGGCATTCAAACCATTGTTCAACAAGGTATCATCTCCTATTTATTGAAAATTGAACCTAAAAAATTCGACTTAATGGCCTTCGATAAAAACGAAATGTTGCAAGATTTAACAATAGACCCAATTGGCACGGATCATTTAAAATTACCTATTAGCTCTTCGGCTAATCTATTAAACATAAAGCATAAAGCCTTTGAAATTTCGGCAACATTAAACACCACTTTTCATTTAAACGTAAGCTTAAATAAAGCGGTTATTTATGAATGGAGGGCAGCAGGTATACAAGACTTAAGTCTCGAAAATGATTATTTTATGGTGATTCACGATTACCTTCTGCTTTTAAAAGAAAAAAATACCATAGAAATTGTCGAATTAAAAGCATAAAAAACTACCTTAGTGCCATGAAAAAATTAGCCTTATTGCTAGTACTATTTGTTTCTAATTTTGTAGCCAATGCGGCTATTGATTCGATTGGGATTGAAAAAACTAATACGCAAAATTATATATTACATAAGGTTGATAAAAGCGAGGGCTTATATGCCATTGCAAGAAAATATCGTACTACCGCTACTGCAATTCAAGAAGCAAATAATTTAACAACTACCGGTTTGCAATTAGGTCAGGTATTAAAAGTGCCTACCACACAAAACTTAAGCATTGCTAAAGTAAGCACAGCTACCAAAACAAGTCAAAGTCCAGTAATCACCGCTAAAAATTATTCATACGAAAACAGTAAAGAAATCAACGAAAATGGACTTGCCGGATGGATAAATGATAAAAATTCAAATCCTAAAAAATCTATTGCTTTACATAATACCGCTGTTATTGGAACCATAATGAAAGTGAGTAATCCTTCAACAGGTAAAATGGTTTATGTGAAAATAATTGGCACCATTCCTAATGCCATTGAAAACGAAAACTTGGTGATTCTTTTGTCGAAAGCGGCAGCTAGTTTAATAGATGCCACCGAACCAAAATTTAAAGTCAACCTAACATACGCTTCACCTAAATAATGAATTTAGCAAAACCATATTTAATTGGCATTGCAGGTGGCAGCGCATCGGGTAAAACCTATTTACTCAATGCCCTATTAAATCATTTCAATGCAGATGAAATTTGCTTAATCTCTCAAGACCATTACTATAAACCGCAAGCAGAACAATATGTTGATGAAAACGGTCAAATTAACTATGATTTACCAGAAGGGATAGATCAAGAGAAATTGATGGAAGATATTCAATGTTTATTAGCCGGAAAGCCCGTTAAAAAATTAGAGTATACCTTTAACAATCCAGCTGCCGAACCAAAAGAATTAACCATCAACCCTGCCCCGATTGTGGTCATTGAAGGTTTATTTATTTTTCATTTTCAAGAATTGTTTAATGCTTTTGACTTAAAAATATTTATCGATGCCGATCATGATATTAAATTAACGCGTCGAATTGAAAGAGATCAATTGGAAAGAGGCTTGAATATGGAAACCGTATTATACCAATGGCACAACCATGTAATGCCCGCTTTTGACAAATACCTTTTACCCTATCAACCTGTTTGTGATGTAGTCATTCATAATAATCAAGAAATAAAAAAAGACATCGAACAGCTGGCATATCAGTTAAGAATGTTTCTTTCCAAATAAATCTTAATTGCTTAATATACAAGCATATAAGTATTTTCCCCTTTTTTTTCAGTTTAAATCAAGAACAGCAAACATACTTATTTACTTAAGAATGAATTACTTAGGTAATTTAATAATAATTGCCTTGGATGGCAATTTGTGCTTTAATAAATTAAAAAAATAATTAGATTTGCAAGCTTGTAAGTATTAAAAATACAAGGAATTTAATCATATTAATCAATTTATTATTTAGAAATTATGCAGGGAAAAGGTGCTATTAGATTTTTTACAATTGCTTTAGCAATTGCATGTGTTTATTCTCTTTCATTTACTTTTATTTCGAGTGGTGTAGAAAAAGATGCTAAAGAATTTGCAAATGGTGATCCATTAAAAGAAAAAGCGTATTTGGATTCGATGCAAACAGAAGTTGTTTACAATTTAGGTTTTGCAAAATTCAGTTACCAAGAATGTAAGCAATTGCAATTAAATTTAGGTCTTGACTTAAAAGGCGGTATGAACGTAACCATGGAGATCTCTTTAAAAGATCTTATTCGTTCTATGGCTAATTATAGTTCAGATACTGCTTTTAACAAAGCATTAGTAGTAGCAGAACAAAGAAGCATTAAATCTCAAAAAGATTATATTTCTTTATTTTATGAAGCATATAACGAATTAAAACCAAATGTTAGGTTAGCTACTTTATTCGCAACTAAAGAGAATAGTCCAAGAATCACCAATAGTTCTACAAACGAAGAAGTATTAAAAGTGCTTCGTACAGAATCTGAAAGTGCAATTGATCGTTCATTCAATATCCTCAGAACCCGTATCGATAAATTTGGTGTAACGCAACCAAACATTCAATTACAACAAGGTAGCAACCGCGTATTAATTGAATTACCTGGTGTTACAGAACCAGAGCGTGTTAGAAAATTATTACAAGGTTCGGCACAATTAGAATTTTGGGATGTATACGCAAACGTAGAAATTTTCGGAAGTTTAGATAAAGCCAATGCCGCATTAAAAGGCAAATTATCAGTTAGTTCAAAATCAACCGATACAACTGCTGTAGCATCTGCTAGTAAAACAGAAACTAAAAAAGATACTGCTACAAATGATTTAGCTTTATTAAGTAAAGTTAGTAAAGATACTGCAGGCAAAGACACTGCTAAAAAAGATCAATCATTCGAAAACTTCGCAAAAGACAATCCTTTATTTGCTATTTTAACTCCAAATCTTGCACAAGATGAGCAAGGTCAACAAGTATTACAACAAGGTCCTGTAATTGGATTAGCTAAACAAAAAGATACGGCAAGGGTAAATGCTATTTTAGCAATGCCAGAAGTAAGAGCTAATTTCCCTACAAATGTTAGATTCTTGTGGGCGGTAAAGGCAATCAACGAAAACAATATTTTTGAATTATATGCCATTAAAACAAACACTAGAGATGGCAAAGCACCATTAGAAGGTGATGTAATTGTGGATGCACGCGCAGACATTGACCAAAAAGGTTTACCTGAAGTAGTGATGGTAATGAATTCGGAAGGTTCAAAAACTTGGAAACGCATGACGGCAGAAGCTGCTGCAGATAAAGATAACAAACGCTCTATTGCCATTGTATTAGATAACACGGTTTACTCTGCTCCTACGGTTCAGAATGAAATTGGTGGTGGTGTTTCAACTATCTCTGGAAGCTTTACTGTTAACGAAACAAAAGATTTAGCCAACGTATTAAAAGCAGGTAAACTACCGGCTCCGGCTAAAATTGTTGAAGAAGCAATTGTTGGTCCATCATTAGGTAAAGAAGCCATCAACAATGGTTTAATGTCAAGTATTTTAGGCTTAATTGTGGTGTTATTATTCATGGTTGCTTATTACAACAATGCGGGCTTTGTAGCCAACCTTGCGGTATTTGTAAACGTGTTTTTCTTAATGGGTGTATTAGCATCATTAGGTGCTGTATTAACCTTACCAGGTATTGCCGGTATCGTATTAACATTGGGTATGGCGGTAGATGCGAACGTATTAATTTACGAACGCGTAAGAGAAGAATTAACCCATGGTAAATCGCTAAGAATAGCAATTTCAGATGGTTTCAAACATGCACTACCTTCTATCTTAGACTCTCAATTAACTACCTTCTTATCGGGTGTTGTATTGGCATTGTTTGGTTCTGGTCCAATTTTAGGATTCGCAACTACTTTAATCATTGGTATTTTAACTTCATTATTTACTTCTATTTTCATTACAAGATTAATTTTTGAATGGATGTTGAATAAAGATAAAATGATTAAATTCTCTAATCCTTTTAGTGCAAACACATTCAAAAACGCAAATTTTAACTTTGTAAAAAACAGAAAAGTATTTTACCTAATTTCTGGAACGATCATATTAGCTGGTTTAATCTCTATGTTTACTAGAGGTTTTAGCTTAGGGGTAGACTTTAAAGGTGGTCGTACTTATGTAGTTCGTTTTGAGAAATCAGTATTAGCCAATGATGCTAGAGAAGCATTAGATAAAGCATTTGCAAGCACCACAGATGTAAAAACTTTTGGTAACGACAATACTTTAAAAATTACAACTTCTTATTTAATTGATGAAAAATCGGATGAAACTGATGCAAAAGTAGAATCAGTTTTAAAAGAAGGTTTAGTAAGTCTTAACGCTGGAAATGCCGAAGTGGTGAGTTCACAAAAAGTAGGTCCTACTATTGCAAATGACATCAAAACAAAATCTGTTTACGCCGTAATTTTCTCGATCATTATTATTGCATTATATATTTTCATTCGATTTAGAAAATGGCAATACAGTATTGCTGCTTTAGTTGCATTAACGCATGATGTGCTTTTAGTACTCTCGTTCTTCTCTTTATTTAATGGTTACTTACCTTTCTCATTAGATATTGACCAAGCATTTATTGCTGCAATCTTAACTGTTGTAGGTTATTCTGTAACAGATACAGTTGTAGTATTTGACCGTATCAGAGAGTTTTTAAACCTACACCATGCTAAAACAGATAAAATGGATGAAGTAATTAATGATGCCATCAATAGCACATTGAGTAGAACTATTATTACTGCGTTAACCGTATTATTCGTTTTATTGGTGTTGTTTATTTTTGGTGGAGCAGTTATTAGAGGATTCTCATTCGCCTTATTAGTAGGTGTTATATTTGGAACTTACTCTTCTATTTGCGTTGCATCTCCAGTAATTGTTGAATTCAATAAAAAAAATATCAATAAATCTTAATTGATCAATTATATTTAAAAGGCCCATCTAACGATGGGCCTTTTTTGATTAAAAGCTATGGCCCTAGAAATTCCAGAAACCTCTTTTCCCCGTGTCATTGTTATTGGTGGTGGCTTTGGTGGTATTCAAGTTGCCAAAAAATTAAGAAATAAAGAGGTACAAGTACTGGTCTTAGACCAACACAATTACCATACTTTTCAACCCCTTTTATATCAAGTAGCCACGGGTGGTTTGGAACCAGATTCCATTGCATTTCCATTGCGTAAAATATTTAAGCACCATCAAAATATAATTGTAAGATTGGCCAGGGTAGATTTAATTCAGCCCGAAAAGAAAACGATTTTAACGAGTATTGGCGAAATTTCTTACGACTTTTTAGTTATTGCTACTGGATCTAAAACAAACTTTTTTGGCAATCAAGAAATCAAAGATAATTCGATGCCAATGAAAAGTATTCCAGAAGCATTGAATTTAAGAAGTTTGATTTTGCAAAATTTCGAAGAGGCATTGTTAAAAGATAAACCAGCTGAGCAAGCACAATTAATAAATTTTGTGATTGTTGGTGGAGGCCCTACTGGCGTTGAAACAGCCGGCGCTTTAGCCGAATTAAAATTACATGTTTTACCCAATGATTATCCAGATTTAGACCTCAGTAAAATGCAGATTAATATCATAGAGCGTGCGCCTAGGTTATTAAATGGCATGTCTGAGCAGGCTTCTAAACGCGCCGAAGAATTTTTAACAGAAATGGGTGTTCGAGTAAGAACAAATGATTCTGTGAAGAGCTATAATAGCTTAAACGCAACCTTAGAAAGTGGGGTGATTTTAAATACTTCGAATTTAATTTGGACAGCTGGTGTAAAGGCTGCTACCATTGCTGGATTAGACAGCGATTTAACTGAAAGAGGCAGCAAATTAATAGTTGACCAATACAATACCGTGATGGGTTACGAACATATTTTTGCCATTGGCGATGTGTGTTCGATGCCATCCGATGACTATCCCAATGGACATCCGGGTGTGGCACAAGCTGCCATTCAACAAGGCAAAAATCTTGCAAATAATATCATCAATATAGTAAACGATAGACCCTTAACTGCTTTTAAATATAAAGACCTTGGCGCAATGGCCACAATAGGAAGAAACAAAGCCGTGGTAGATTTACCACTCATCAGGTTCCAGGGCGTATTTGCATGGTTTGTTTGGATGTTTTTACACCTATTATTTTTAGTAGGTTTTAGAAATAAATTAATAGTTTTAATAAATTGGATCTGGAATTACTTTAGTTACGATAATGGCACCCGATTAATTATTCGACCGTTTAGAAAAAACAAACAAGTAAGAGAAGAAGAAATTAAAATTGTGCCAAGAAATTAATTATAAATGATCAGACGAGCAGTAATTTCGGATTGTCCAAGCATTTTAACTTTGATTAAAGAGTTGGCTGTTTTTGAAAAAGCACCAAATGAAGTAAGTGTAACTTTAGCAGAAATGCAAAGCGCCGGATTTGCTAAAAACCCCGTATGGTGGGCATTTGTGCACGAAAACGAACACAATCAAATTGATGCATTTGCCTTATATTATATTCGCTATTCTACTTGGAAAGGAAGTAGAATGTATTTAGAAGATATTTTAGTAACCGAAAATGCCAGAGGCAAAGGCATCGGCACACTATTAATGAATCAATTAATCGAAGAAGCTAAAACAAAAGAATTAAAAGGAATTGTATGGCAAGTGCTTGATTGGAACGAAAAAGCAATTCAATTTTATGAAAAATATGCAAGCAGTTTTGATTCTGAATGGATCAACTGTAGTTTAACAACCGAACAAATCAACTCATCAAATGCAAGTATTTAAATTTGGAGGCGCCTCTGTTAAAGATGCCGAAGCAGTTAAAAACATTAGCGTTTTACTAGCTAAACAAAGCACCAAAGAAACCGTAATGGTTATTTCTGCCATGGCAAAAACAACCAATGCCTTAGAAGAAGTTTGCAAAAGCTTTAGAAATGCCAATGCAGATTTAAGTGCAAAAGTGCTTACCATTAAACAAATGCATCTTCAAATAATTCATGATTTATTTGCAGAAAGCAACACCCATTTAATCAATGAAATTGAAAATGTATTTGTAGAATTAGATTGGATATTAGAAGAACCACCTCATGAAAACAGCGCATTTATATACGATCAAATTGTATCCTTAGGAGAAATATTATCCACTAAAATTATTGCTGCATACCTTAATTACACAGGATTACCTTGCATTTGGGTAGATGCCAGAAGTTATATACAAACAGATAATAATTACCAAGAAGGAAAAGTAAATTGGGAAGAAACTAGTGCATTAATTCAACAAGATTTCCCGAAATTATTATCCGAAAAAATGATTGTTACGCAAGGTTTTATTGGCGGTACATCCGAGAATTTTACCACCACTTTAGGTCGCGAAGGTTCTGATTATTCTGCAGCCATTTTTGCAGCATGTTTAAATGCAACTTCAGTTACTATATGGAAAGATGTGGATGGCGTATTAAATGCCGATCCTAAATTATTTCCCAATACCGAAAAATTCGAACGCCTTCCTTATGCAGAAGCGCTAGAAATGACTTATTATGGCGCAACTGTTATTCATCCTAAAACGATAAAACCCTTACAAAATAAGCTCATTCCCTTGTTTGTAAAACCATTTTTAGATCATGCTGGAACGGGCACTCATATTGGACAATTTGAAAAAATGACTTATGCTATTCCAACTATTATTGTGAAAAAGGAGCAAGTTTTAATGAGTATTTCGAGTAGGGATTTCTCCTTTATTTCTGAACAAAACTTAAGTACCATATTGGGGCATTTTGCAAAAGCAAACATCAAAATTAATACCATGCAAAACTCAGCCATGACCTGGACTTGTTGTTTTGATTATCACGAAGAAAAATTAAATCAAATTATTGCCGTATTAAAGCCAGATTTTAAAGTTTACTATAATGAATCGCTTTCCTTAATCACCTTAAGGCATTATAACCAAGCGAGCATAGACGAAATCAGTAAAAATAAAGAAGTATTAATTGAGCAAAGAAGTAGAAATACCGTACAGTTAGTATTGAGATAAATTACTCGAAAGCCTATATTTATAAAATTCTATTAGCGTCGAATGCTTCTAAGTAATCTGCAAAACGACGAACAAATTGACCACCTAATGCACCATCTACAATTCGGTGATCGTAAGAATGTGATAAGTACATTTTATGTCGGATGGCAATCATATCTCCATCTGGCGTTTCAATTACCGCTGGCATTTTTCTAATCGCACCCACTGCCATAATAGCTACTTGAGGTTGGTTGATAATAGGCGTTCCCATTACATTTCCGAAAGAACCCACATTGGTTAAAGTATAAGTTCCACCCGAAATTTCATCTGGGGTTAATTTGTTATTTCTAGCACGATTAGCTAAATCGTTTACCACTTTAGTAATGCCAATTAAATTCATTTGATCTGCATTTTTAATAACGGGCACAATTAAATTTCCAGAAGGCAATGCAGCTGCCATACCTATATTGATATTTTTTCTTTTGATAATTTGTGTACCATTTAAAGAAACATTGATCATTGGGAAATCTTTGATTGTTTTAACCAATGCCTCGATAAAAATTGGCGTAAAAGTAATTTTCTCTCCTTCTTTTTTCTCGAAATCTTTTTTAATCCTTTCTCTCCACCTAACAATGTTAGTTACATCGGCTTCTACAAATGAGGTAACATGAGGGGAAACATGCTTACTCATAACCATATGTTCGGCTATGAGTTTTCTCATGCGATCCATTTCTATGACTTCGTCGCCTGCTTGAACAGTTATATTCGGCGTATTGATTTTTATTTCTGAAGTACTTGATGCTACTGGAGTTGGAGCCGTTGTTGCCACCGCAGGGGCTGCTGCTACTGCCTGAGTTGGAGCCGCTTGTGGCGTACCCGCTTTTCTATTACTTAAATAATTTAATATATCATTTTTAGTTACACGACCGTCGTTACCCGATCCTGTTATGCTATCTAATTCATGTTGAGCTAATCCTTCGCTAGCCGCAATGCTTTTAACTAATGGAGAATAAAATCTATTTTCTGCATTCGAAATTCTTGGACTTTCAGATTTTGCTTCGGTTAAGTCAATTCCTGGGATTGCAGTTGTTGGCACAGCTACTGGAGCTTGCAGGGCTGGTGCAGCAGTAACAGCACCGGCTTCGGTTTCAATAATTGCAATTACGGCACCCACTTTTACTACATCACCTTCGTTAAATAAAGTTTTTACCAAAGTTCCCGCAACTGGTGAAGGCACTTCCGAATCAACTTTATCGGTTGCAATTTCTAATACAGATTCATCTGCATCAATTGCATCGCCAGCAGCTTTCACCCATTTAATAATGGTTGCTTCGGCAACACTTTCACCCATTTTTGGAAGTAGTAATTCGTATTGAGCCATAATTCTTATTTCAATAAATATTTATTTCAACGCACAAAAATAATCGAATTTCGCTTATCCTTCAATTTTAATTCTCTTTCAGTAATCTATAAAGCATGTAAAGTGCACTAACTGCCGTTCTTTCAATGTTTTGCATTCTTTTATTTCCAAATAAAAACTTTTTGGCAAGCACCTTATTTTTACTTGCAACGGCAATCCAGACCGTTCCGACTGGTTTATCGGCAGTACCACCATCGGGGCCAGCAATACCAGAACAGGCAATGGCATAATCGGAATTAAAGGCTTTTAGAGCCCCTAAAACCATTTCTTTTACCGTTTCCTCGCTTACAGCACCCGTTTGGTTTAAAGTGTCTAATTTAACTCCTAAAACGCTTTCTTTTAATCCGTATGAATAAGTAATTCCTCCACCTAAATAAGATTGAGATGAACCAGGAATTGCAGTGAGTAAATGTCCTATATAGCCACCAGTACAACTTTCGGCAGTGGCTAAGGTGCTATTTTGAGCCACTAATAATTGTAAAATAACTTCTTCTATATTGATATCTGTTAAGGCTACCACATTTTCTGCTATTTTAGCTGCAATGGCAGTTTTATGAAAGTTTAATTCGGTTTCAAGAGTGCTGCGATTATCTCCAAATGCGCTGAGTCTCAATCGCACTTGTCCTAATTTGGGTAGATAAGCTAATTGAATATGTGCTGGCAATTGCGCTTCTTCTTCGATAATTAAGTCTGCTAAAAAGGACTCTCCTATGCCAGCCGTTAAAATGGTTTCGTGTAAAACAAATGGCAATTTTAGGGTTTGACTTAATTTTGGAATAATGCTATTTTCCATCATGTCTATCATTTCAAAAGGTACACCTGGCATCGAAAAATAATGACAATTGTTTTGATAGAAGTACATTCCTGGTGCTGTTCCTTGTAAGTTTAAAATAATTTCGCAAGAAGATGGAATTGCTGCCTGTTGGTGGTTTACGGGCAAGACTGGTTTGTTATATCTAGCAAAGATTGCCTGTATATTTTGGAGTGCTTGCTCATTAATGACTAATTCGCCGCCGAAAAAATCTAGCAATACACTTTTGGTAATATCATCTTTGGTAGGGCCTAAACCGCCCGTAATAAATACTACATCTGCTCGTTCTTTAGCTTCGGTTAGTGCTTTATAAATATGTGCTGCATTATCCGAAACAGAAGTAATTTGTTTTACCCGAATGCCAATGGCATTGAGTTTTTGAGCCATCCAAGCGGAATTTGTATCGACAACTTGACCTATGAGTAATTCGTCGCCTATGGTAATTATTTCTGCAAACATCTTGTTAATTGTATCGTTTTTATCAAAAGAAAATTATTAAAATTGTAAACCATCAAAAAAAACAAAATGAAAAAATATTATTTCTTAGCCATCATTTTATTTGCTGCACAATTTTCGGTAGCACAAATTGACTATAATAAACTGAAAAAACAAGGACAAAGCATTGTTAAACAAGTTAACGCTGGAAATAACCCCTTAAGTAACGACGAAATTATTGAGGGTTTAAGAGAGGCCTTAACAGTAGGAAGTAACAATGCAAGTAAAGCTGCTGCTGCGGTTGATGGATATTATAAAAACCCTAAACTATATATTCCCTTTCCAAGCGAAGCTAAAAAAATGGAGCAAATGCTAAGGAGTTTTGGTCAAGAAAAATTAGTAAACGACTTTTTATTGAGCTTAAATAGGGCTGCCGAAGATGCTGCAAAAGAAGCGGCACCTATATTTGTAAATGCTGTTAAAGGCATGAGCATTGCAGATGGGTTAAGTATATTGAAAGGGAATGATGATGCTGCCACTCAATATTTAAAACAAAATACACAGGCATTATTGCTCGAAAAATTCAAACCCATTGTAGAAAATTCTTTACATAAAGTTAGTGCAACCAAATATTGGGAACAATTAGTGGTGGCTTACAATAAAATTCCAATGGTAGAAAGAATGAATCCGAGTTTAAGCGAATATGCTACTCAAAAAGCAATTGATGGTATTTTTATTGTAGTTGCGGAAGAAGAATTGCAAATCAGGAAGAACCCTGCAGCAAGGGTTTCTGCCATTTTGAAAAAGGTTTTTAATCGCTAATCTCTTTCGTAAAATTCTCTGCGTTTGGTGAGTTTTAAATCTTGCAAAATAGAAGATCTTACTTTTAGTAATACACTGTATCTTTGATATGTTCCAAACGGTATCCAATTAACCGTTAGATCCCAGCAATGCAAATCTCTGATAATATTTAAAGAGGTAAGCGTTACCTCTTTTGCATAAAAATCATAGCCAGAAGAAAATCCTACTTTCCATTTTTTGGTTAAACTTACATCGCCATTCACATTTAAGGCATTGCTTGTATAGGCTGTATTTAGTGGTTTTGAGTAACTTAATAAATAATTAATAGCGATATTCCAAGGAATAGTCCAATCTACATAATACACCGTATTTCTGTTTAATAAATCATTATCTATTCTATCTAATTGATTTTTAATTTTCACAGATTGTTCGTTGTTATTTGTTTTTTTAAATGCCGATGGATTTAAATTGGTACTCAAAGACATGGTGGCAGCCACTAATCGAGCCAGTCTTTTATCTTGTTGAAATTGGGTTTTGTTTATGCGCCTATCATTTCCGAATTTATCAGCCTGTAAAGCATAAATATCGTAAGCAGCATTTAAATCAATATTTACTTTTTCAAACAATAATGTTCGCGCAACTATATTAATTACAGAGAGTTTGAGCGAGTCTGCTGCTAAATTATAATTTCCTGTTAAACGCAAACTTTCAAATAATTTTACTTTTTTAATGAGTAAGCCAGTATCTACTGCTTTACTGGTTTTCATCTCTAAATTATTATCGAATGAAAAAGAAAGTAAACTCGATTTACCTGCACCCGGTGAACCATAAATTCCATTTTGAAAAATTGTATATGTTGTTAATTTTCCACTCGTATCCGTTTGAACATTTTTAAAATAGCCAAAACTTTCGGCGCTAAAATCTGGTCTAAAGGAATATGATACAGCGGGTGTAAATACATGTCTTATGGCCGAAACACCAAGTGCATTTATATTGAACATTCCGTACACCCTGGTTGTAAGAGAAAAGCCCAAACTATAATCTCTAGCTTGTTTGAAGCCATCTAAGGTGTCGGTTATTACTTTAGCACCGTTCCAAGATTTTTCAATGGAATTAAAATACCAGCGTTCATTATAATTTAAATATGGACTCAACGTAAAGTACTTTAACACATTAAAAGAAGTCGATATTGGCAAACTATGACGCATGCCATTTTGAACTTGATTACTTGCTAAACTTTTAAATAACAAACTATCGTAAGTATCTATTCTATTTTCTAAATCGAGGGTGTAGTTCATGCCAATTTTATGATACCATTTTTGAGGTCCTACCCTATTTTTAGAATCAAATGGATTGATACGAGACATACTAAAGTTAACGCGTGGCAAACCTAAACTAACTTGTCCAGTTTGTAGGTTTTGATTATGCGTTAAGGAGCTAGACATACTAAATGGCGTGCCTTCCCAGGTTTTAGCATAACTCACCGAAGAAGACAAATTATTTTGGGTGATGGATTGAATGTTGGGGGTAATATTATTTCGATAATTATTTCTTGAAGCAATGTTTACTGCCGCACTAAACCTCGAACCCGGAATTGCTTTTGGATCTTGGTTATGTGTCCAACGAATATAAAAATCTTGACTTAAAGAATATTCGGCAGTTTCTGCCTCCCCAATTTTTCGATTGGTAAAACCAGCAGATAAGGAACCATTGTATTGATAACGATTATTATAGCGAGTAACCCCGCTTAAACCATAACTACCTTTTGAATAAATATCTCCTTTGATTGATAAATCTACTTTTTCGTTGATGGCAAAATAATAGCCTCCATTACGTAAAAAGAAGCCCAAGGCGCGATCTTCTCCTATTTCTGGTATAACTACCCCAGAAGAACTTCCTTTTAACCTTGGAAAGAATCCAAATGGAATGGCTAAAGGCAAGGGTACATCTTCAATTACTAAATAAGCCGGTCCAGAAACCGTTTTATCGGAAGTGTTTTTTGCTTTTGTTAAAGCGATATAAAAATGTGGATGTGCTTGATTACAGGTAGTATATTTTCCATTACGAATAAATACTTCGTCTAATTCGTTTTTCTTTACTTCGTTGGCATGTAAAAAACCTTCGCCTTCGTTGGTTATTACTTCTTTAATTTTACCTTTTTTAGTTTCGAAATTATAGGCTAACTCTTGCGCATCGTAGGTTTGCGCACCTTCGGTAAAAACAGGCTTGCCCTTAAGTATACCAGTAGAATCAATTACCCCATTGGCATAAACCACTTTATTCTTTTGATCAATTTTTATGAAAGCAGCTTTTAGAATTATGTCTTCGTAATAAACCTCGGCACCATTATATAAATAAACTTCATTTTTTTTTAAGTTATAAACAATAGAATCCTTAGCGTTGTATCGAATTTTAGATTGAATGGCCTTTTTCTTTGTTTTTAAAAGAATACTATCGGGCTCGAGTGGGTCGTTTAATGATTTAGTGAGGGAATCTGATCGAATAATTGTTTTTGAATACAAGCTCGATTCGGCCTTTCCAGAACTGATGGATCCGAAAAAACTTATTAACAATAGTGGAAATACCGATTTTAGTAGTTTCAATTTAAAAATGAATACTATTTTTGCAATGCGAAGTAACAAAATTTTAAGCAAATTATAATGCTCAAACGACTAAGTCAATCAATTCTTATACTCTTTTTACTAATTACCAGCTTTATATTTTATTCATTTACACTGAATACCTATAAAATTAAGACGGTGGTGATTGATGCAGGCCATGGTGGACACGATACAGGTTGCCTTGGCTCCTTCTCCAGAGAAAAAGATGTTACACTGGCTGTTGCCTTAAAATTAGGTGCAGAAATACAAGCGAGTAATCCTGATATCAAAGTTATTTATACCCGCAGTACCGACGAATTTATTGAATTAGCAGAGCGCGCAAACATTGCAAACAGGGCTAAAGCAGATGTTTTTATTAGTATTCATTGTAACGCAAACCCAAATAAAAGCGCTTATGGAACCGAAACCTATGCCATGGGATTGTCTAAGAGTGAGGCTAATTTAAATGTAGCTAAAAGAGAAAACTCGGTAATTTTATTAGAAGAAAACTACGAAACCACTTACGATGGTTTCGATCCACAATCAACCGAAGCCTATATTATTTTCTCTTTATATCAAAATGAGAATTTAGATAAAAGTGTTTCCTTAGCGGCTAAAATTCAAAGTCAATTCTCTAAAACCGACCAAAGATTTAACAGAGGGGTTAAACAAGAAAGCTTTTTGGTACTATGGAGAACCAATATGCCGGCTATTTTAATCGAAACTGGTTTCTTAACTAATAAAGAAGAAGAACAATATTTAACCTCCGAAAATGGCCAAAATGCTATAGCTAGTTCTATTTTAAGGGCATTTATTGAATTTAAAACCGAATTAGAAAAAGAAAATTAAGCTATATTTGTCAAAATTAGCATTTGTGAAAATTTCAAACGAAACCAAAGTAGGCTCATTAACCGTTATCGCTATTACTGTATTGATAATAGGTTATAACTTTTTAAAGGGCAAAGACCTATTCACCAATACCGTCGATTATTATGCCAAATACGAAAACATCAATGGCATAAAAGTTTCGAATACTATATTATATAATGGGTTTAATGTGGGTAAAGTGACTGCCTTAGATTTAAATGAAAACGGGGAAGTAATTGCAACACTTACCTTACAACCCAATGTAAAAATTCCAATTAATTCGATCGCTAAAATTGCTAGCCAAGATTTATTAGGTGCAAAAGCAATTGTATTATTATTTAGTGATGCCAGAACATACCATCAAGAAGGTGATACTTTGCAAGCAGATGTAGAGATGAGTCTCTCAGAATCAGTAAATACACAGGTTTTACCAGTAAAAGCTAAAGCAGAAAAATTGTTGGGTACGATGGATTCAATTTTAATAACCGTCCAAACTATTTTAAATCCAAATTTCAGAAATAACATTGATGAAAGTTTTTCAAGCATTAAAAGAAGCATCGAAACACTTGAAAAAACAGCTAACAGAATTGATACATTAGTAAAGTTTCAATCGGCTCGATTTGCAAATATTACTGCAAACATCGAATCTATTACCAGCAATCTTAAAAATAATAATCAAAAAATAACAGACATTTTAACCAATCTGAATCAGATTTCGGATTCTGTAGCTAAGGTTAATTTCGTTGAAACCATCGATAATGCAAATCGCGCTATTGCCCAAGTAGCAAGCATTACAGAGAAAATTAATAATGGTCAAGGTACTTTAGGCCAATTAGTGAATGACGAGCAATTGTATAATAACATCAATCAAACGGCAGCAGATTTAGATAAATTAATGGTTGATTTACGATTGAATCCTAAAAGATATGTTCACTTATCTTTTTTTGGTAACAAAAACAAAAAATATAAAGAACCGAGCGATTCTAGCGAAATTAGAAAAGCAAAAAAATAATTAAAGCGAATAGTGCTGGCCTTCTACAGCTAAAACAGTATTTGGAAATACAGACTGCGATTCGGCTAATAATAAATCAAGTTCTTTATACCTGGCAGAAAAATGCCCAATCATTAATTGTTTAACATTTGCTTTTTTTGCTAATTCGGCTGCCTGTAAGGCTGTGGTATGAAAGGTTTCCTCGGCACGCTCTAATAATTCATGCAAAAAAGTTGATTCGTGGTATAAAAAATCGATGCCTTCAATTTGATCTAAAAAATGTTCGGTATATATGGTGTCCGAACAGTAAGCATAGGTTCTGGCCGGTTTTGGCGCAAAAGTTAATTCCTCATTGGCAATGGTTCTTCCAAATTTATCGCAATAATCTATCCCGTTTTTTAATAATGGAATATACTCTAATGGAATGTCGTATTCGCTTAACTTTTCGGTATTTATTTTTCTTTTACGCGTAACTTCTCTAAAAATAAAACCCGTAGTAGGTATGCGATGATTGAGAATAATAGTTTCTACAATTACATCATTATTTTGAAAAACTACTTCGGTATAATCTACCTGTGTTGCCCTAAAATTAATAGGAAAGCGTAATTGCGTCTCCGAAACTTTTAATTGTAAATCGATGATTTCTATGAGCTCTGGAGGCCCAATAATATGCATTTCTTTAGTTCGGCCATTTAAGTGAAGCGTTGACAATAAACCAACAAGTCCTAAATAGTGATCACCGTGTAAATGAGAAATAAAAATAGTATCAATTTTTGCAGATTTTATTTTGAATTTATTGAGTTGGTTTTGCGTAGCCTCTCCACAATCGACTAAATAAAAATGTTCGTTCAAATTAATAATTTGCGCCGATGGATTTCTATTGTATGCCGGAGTTGCAGAACTACTTCCTAAAACAGTAATTTCAAAAACACCCATTTTATTTATTCATTTCCTAACTCATTATTTAAATCGCGTTCAATTTCTTCCATAAAAACAAAATCGATGGCCTCGGTTACGGTTGGTACAATATTGAGGTAGTTTTCTGTGGTAGATAATCCTAAAATCGTTTGTAAATCACTTGAAACGCCAACCAATACAAAAGTACCCACATTATTTCTACACATGCGTGCGCCATATAAAATGGCACTAATACCCGATTCATCGGCTGTATAAACATTGCTTAAATCTAAGATGACGTTTCTGATGCCTTCCACTTCGATAGCATTAAATTCCGACTTTAACTTAGGTGCTTTTTCGGAATTTAATTCTTCAATATCTAAGGGTTTAAGCAATACATATTTTTCGTGTTTATCTATTTCGAATTTCATGATAAATTTTTTAAAGCTGATAAAACATTCGTTTCTATTCTCTGCGTAATATTTGAATTATCTACGGGTATAAATTTCTCTGCAATAATTTTTTCGTATAATTCGATATAACGATCCGAAATTTCTTTCACTTTTTCTGGAGTCATTACCGGAACCGATTGTCCTTCTTTACCTTGAAAACCATTCTCGATTAGCCATTTTCGAACAAACTCTTTAGAAAGTTGCTTTTGCTCTGTTCCGGCAATTTGTCTTTCTTGGTATCCTTCGGCATAAAAATACCTCGAAGAATCTGGTGTGTGAATTTCGTCGATTAAATAAATTTGATGGGCTATTTTTCCGAATTCGTATTTGGTATCTACTAAGAGCAAACCTTTTGCTAGCGCCATTTCGCTGCCTCTTGCAAATAATTTTCTGGTGTAATTTTCTAACTGAATATAATCTGCTTCCGAAACTAAACCGCTTGAAATAATTGCTTCTCTTGAAATATCTTCGTCGTGGCCTTCATGCGCCTTTGTGGTAGGCGTAATAATTGGTTCGGGTAATAAATCGTTTTCTTTTAATCCCTCTGGTAGCGCAACGCCACAAACCACTCTCCTGCCTGCGGCATATTCTCTCCAAGCATGCCCAGCTAAATAACCCCTAATGACCATCTCTACCGGAAATGTTTCGCATTTTTTACCAATGGTAACGGTAGCGTCTGGAACCGATACCACCCAATTGGGAATGATATCTTGTGTAGCAGCTAAAAACTTTGCAGCAATTTGATTGAGCACTTGCCCTTTATAAGGAATCGCACTTGGCAACACTACATCGAATGCAGAAATTCTATCCGAAGCAACCATCACTAAAAGATCATCGTTAATGGTGTATACGTCTCTTACTTTTCCTTTATAAAATTGTGTTTGATGAGGAAATTGAAAAGCAGTTTCTTTTAAAGCGGTCATACAAATAATATTTTATACAAATATCGAAATTTGTATGATTTAATTTATGTTAAGTAATAAACAATTATTAACATATTTATTGAATATCGCCATATGCTTCTAATATCTTCTTCACTAATTTATGTCTTACCACATCTTCTCCGGTAAGATATATGATATCTATACCCGAAATGTTTTTCAAAATGGTAATGGCATTAAACAAGCCAGACATAGATTTTTTGGGTAAATCTATTTGGGTAACATCGCCAGTTACAATAAATTTAGCGGTTGGACCCATTCTGGTTAAAAACATTTTCAATTGCATATCGGTAGCGTTCTGCCCCTCATCTAAAATTACAAAAGCGTTATCTAAAGTTCGGCCTCTCATAAATGCAAGTGGCGCAATTTCGATGGTTCTGTTTTCTAAATATAATTTCAACTTATCGGCCGGAATCATATCGTCTAAGGCATCGTATAAAGGTCTTAAATAAGGATCAATTTTTTCTTTTAAATCGCCTGGTAAAAAACCTAAATTTTCACCAGCTTCTACTGCAGGTCGAGTTAAAATAATTCTTTTTACTTCTTTATTTTTTAACGCCTTAACCGCTAAAGCCACTGCTGTATAGGTTTTACCAGTACCTGCAGGACCAATTGCAAATAAAATGTCGTTATGCAAAGCACTTTCGACCATTACTTTTTGGTTTTTGGTACGCGCTCTTACTACAATACCATTGGGTCCAAAAACCAAAGGCTCCGCTTCAAAATTAGCAGGTGTTGCAGGCGCTTTTTCTTTGTCGTTATTTTCCGACTGCTCCTGAACAACTAATCGAATATCTCCTTCTGTTAATTGGTTGAATTTTTCGAAATGCGCTATCAAAATTTGTATTTTATTTTGAAAATTTTGGAGCATTTCTTCGTCGCCGATGGCTTTTAAGGCTTCACCTCGAACAACAATTCGAAGCTTCGGAAATGATTTTTTTAACAAATTTAAATTGACATCGTCTATTCCCCAAAATTCGATAGGATTGATGCCTTCTAGTGTAATTGTTGTTTCGTTCAAGATAATATGATTAATAATGCTATTTTTATAATGCATTGTTGCTAAAATAATTAATTTTGAGCGAATCAATATTAAATAGATATTAATAAATGTCAATAATTACACTTACTACCGACCTCGGCACCACAGACTTCTATTTAGCGGCTGTAAAGGGGTCTATTTTAAGTGCAATGCCAGATGCCACAATTGTTGATATATCGCACCATATCCCTCCTTATCAAATCATCCAAGCTGCTTTTTTGCTTTCTAATGCCTATTATCATTTTCCATTAGAAACGGTTCATTTGGTAAGTATTGATAATTCATACCAATCGGATGCTAAATTTGTTGCCTTAAAAGCCAAAGGACATTATTTTATTGGCCCGGATAATGGTTTATTTTCTTTGTTTCTAAATCCAGAAGATATCGAAAAAATTGTCAAAATAAACTTGAGGATTCAAGATGATTTTATTCATTTCCCCATCAAAGATATTTTAGCCAAATCTGCAGTGCATTTAGCTAAAGGTGGTAAAATGGAAATCATTGGTAGAAAAATCACCAACTTAAATTACAAAACAATTATACAACCCGTTATAGAGCCTTCGATTATTCGAGGCAGTATTATTCATGTTGATAATTTTGGAAATGCGATTTCAAATATTACCAAAGAAATTTTTGATACGGTTGCTAGAAATAGACCTTTTGAAATTGTATTTAAAAGAAACGAGAAAATTACTAAAATTTGCAAGCATTATAGCGAAGTTACAGAAGGGGAAAAAATTTGTTTATTTGGCATTACTGGAAAACTCGAAATAGCGATAAACAAAGGAGATGCAAGCGGTTTATTAGGTTTAGGAATCAACGAAAAAATTCAAATTCAATTTTTATGATCACTAGAATTGTTAAAATGAATTTCAGACCCGAAGAAGTGGAAAATTTCTTAATTATTTTTCATCAATCAAAAGATAAAATTAGGCATATGCCAGGTTGTCAACATTTAGAATTATGGAACAGCCAAAGCGAAGCCACAATTTATTATACCTATTCTATTTGGAATTCTGAAGATGATTTAAATAACTATAGAGATTCTGAATTATTTCAATCGGTTTGGCCAGCAACAAAAGCCTTATTTGCATGCAAAGCCGAAGCCAGCAGTTTAAATGTATTAGTCAAATTATAACCTTAAAAATATGAACGCAAAACTAGCTTCCGCATCACATACCATTATGAATGAAATTGTGTTGCCTAACGATACCAATACTTTAAATAATTTAATGGGTGGTAGGTTATTACACCTGATGGATATTGGTGCGGCAATGGCTGCTCAAAAACACAGCAATCGAATTGTAGTTACCGCTTCTGTCGATAATGTTTCCTTTAAAGCCCCTATCAGATTAGGCGATGTAGTAACCATTCATGCAAAAATTACCCGCTCGTTTAATTCTTCGATGGAAATTAGAATTGACGTATGGTCCGAAAATATCCCTTCAGGACGCAAAGAAAAAAGTAACGAAGCCTATTATACTTTTGTAGCCGTTGATCAAACAGGCAGGCCCATTCCCGTACCTACCGTTTCTATTGAAACGGAAGAGGAACAAAAATTATTTGATGGTGCCTTAAGAAGGAGACAATTGCGTTTGGTATTAGCCGGTAAAATGAAAGCGCAAGACGCAACCGAATTAAAAGCATTGTTCGCTCAAGAATAGGCTTTTTATAGTCAGAAAATCATATTTTAACATCAAGATACTTAGCAATTTATAAGTTTTAACAAAAAAAATTTGCTAGAGACGGCTGTTTTTGTACTTTTGCGGCGGAGAGTTGGCAGAGTGGTCGATTGCGGCAGTCTTGAAAACTGTTGACTGT
>CAIKLP010000067.1 GCA_903828245.1 uncultured bacterium
AGTAAACATTCAATCGAATATTCCATTAATAAAAATTTTGCCAGTCAAAGCAAAAATATATTTCAAACAGCCCAATCAATTTAAAATAATAGCAAAAGGAATTGCCATTTTACCCAAACAAGGATTTTCTGATTTAGCTTTGATTTTAAAAGATAGCAATAGTTATTTAGCCGTTTTAGCCGGCAACGAAACCATCGATCAAACAGCTACACAAATTATTCACCTTATACCAAACAACGATAACAACGATTTAATTATTGGGAAATTTTGGGTGGATACTAAAAATGCCATTGTGTTAAAATCGCAATTAACCACCAAGAGCAATGGAAATTTGCTTATTAATTACCAATACGATGCCGCAGGTAAGGCTTATGGCTTGCCCAATCACTTATTGTTTACAGTAGATGTAAAGAAATTTAAAATTCCAAAAGCCTTAGCCGCAGATGTAAATAAAACCAAAAGTACCAGCACCCTTCCCGCAAAACAATCCAAAACCGGCAGCATAGACATCCGTTTAAGTAATATTCAAATTAACAAGGGTGTGGAGGATGGGATTTTTAAGAAATAATTGAAAATCCTTTTGTAATTTTAAGTTTAATTTGAATTATATGAAAGTTTACGGCATCCCAAATTGCAATACGGTTAAAAAATCACTCGATTGGTTAAAGCAACACAAAATAGCAATTGAATTTCATGATTTTAAAAAACAAGGTGTAACTGCCGCGCAATTAAAAAAATGGATTGAGCTAGTAGGTTGGGAAGCATTGGTAAATAAAAAAGGCACTACTTGGCGCATGCTCGACGCCGAAACACAAGCCAGTATTACCTCAGAGAAGAAGGCCATTGCCTTAATGATCGAAAAAACATCGGTAATTAAACGCCCTATTTTAGAAAATGGCAACAAAATAATTTTAGGTTTCGATGAAGAAACCTATCGTACGCAAATCAAAAAGAAATAATGTTGCGTAAAACCTATATTGCATTTTTATTTTTTTGCAGCAGTATATGTTCGCTGCAAGCGCAAGAATTTCAAGCGCAACAATTCCAAGCCGGCGATATCGTTTTTCAAGACCTACAATGTGGCCCATTATGCAATGCCATTAATGCCGTTACCAAAGGCTATCAAGGAAAAGATTTTTCGCATGTAGGAATTGTAGTTAATTACCAAAATCAATTAGGAGTGATCGAAGCCATTGGCAGTAAGGTGCAATTCACGAGCCTAAATATATTTTTAGGTAGAAGCTTTGATGCTACGGGTAAACCGCTTGTTATAGCAGGAAGACTCAAAAAGAAATACCAAAAAAGTATCGAAAATGCCTGCGCGTTGGCCATTGCAAGTATGGGCATTCCATACGATGATCGTTTTTTACCCAACAACGATTCGCTTTATTGTTCGGAGCTGATTTATGCCGTTTTCTTAGATGCAGCAAAAGAAAAGCCGCTTTTTAAATGTCAGCCCATGACTTATAAACAACCTGGCAGCGAGGCATTTTTTCCGGCATGGATTGATTACTATGCGCAATTGCATAGCGCTATTCCAGAAGGTAAAATGGGCTTAAACCCAGGCCTGATCTCGCGTTCAAGCAAAATCAAAATTATTTACCAATACGGTACTTGGCTGCAATAAGCCATCGAACCTACACTAATTTGCCTTTTAAAGCGTTTTTTGATCAAGAAATGTGGAAATCTCCTTACCTAATTTTGAAGGTTTTGCTTTCGAAAATAATAGATTTGTTATTATCCATTTGACAAGTATTTATGATGAGAAGAACAGTTATTGCAGCAGCCCTCAGCTTACTTTTAGTTCAAAATAACTTTGCGCAACAAAGCGCCAAAAATATCGACCCCGATAAAATTTATAAAGAAGCCCTCAATTTATACGATAACAGAAAATTTGTTGCCGCTCATAAGCTTTTCGAAGACGTAGAAAAAGCCATCGATCAACAAAAAGACGAGAAAGACAGCAAAGACATTTCGTTGTTAAGAATCAATGCAGAATTTTATGCAGCGGTCTGCGGGCTCGAATTATACAATGACAATGCCGTTAATTTATTATTGCATTTTGTAACGCATTATCCCGAAAATCCAAATGCCAAACTCGCTTCTTTCGAATTAGGAAATTTTTATTACCGCCAGGCAAATTACCCAGATGCCATAGATTGGTATAATAAAACCGACCCGAGCACTTTTTCTGCTAATCAACGTTTAGAGTATCATTTTAGAAATGGTTATGCCTTATTTCAAGAAAAAAAATTCGATAAAGCCATTGTTAATTTAAAACGCGTAAAAAGCAATACCTCTAAATACGCCTACCCTGCTACTTATTACGAAGGTTTAGCCTATTACGAAATTAAAAAATATAAAGAGGCGCTTGCAAGTTTAAGTAAGCTCAAAGATTCTAAAACATACTCCGAAGTAATTCCTTATACCATTATTAAAATCAATTACGATTTAAAAAGCTATGAAGAACTATTAAGTTATACTGCTGGAATTTTAAATACACCCAAATTACAAAACGAAAGAGAAATTTTAGTACTTGCCGCTTCGAGCGCAAACATGGCTAAGAAATTTGAATTGGCTATTAACTATTACGAGCTTGCACGAAAAAAACAAGCGCTCAACGACCAAGAAAGTTATGAATTAGCCAATGCCTATTTTCAATCGGGTAAATTTGCAGAAAGCATTAAAACAACCGAGCAAATTGCAGAACGAAAAAATATTTATAGCCAGTATGCGCTTTATTTAATGGGCCATAGCTATATCAGCATCAACGATAAGCAATCGGCGCGTAATGCCTTTTGGAAATCGGGCAGGTTAGCTTTCGAAAACAATGTAAAGGAAGAAGCCAATTTTAACTATGGTAAATTGTCTTACGAATTGCAATTCAACCAAACTGCCATTGAAACTTTTCAAGCATTTTTAAAGAAATATAAAAAATCGGCACATGTGAACGAAGCCGCTTCGATATTAGGCGAGGCTTTGCTTTCAACTAAAAACTACAAAGAAGCCATTGTGATTTTAGAAGGACTCGAAGAAAAATCGACGGCATCTAATTTAGCTTTACAAAAAGTAAACTATTACAGAGGCATCGAACTCATCAACAATAACGAACTAAAAGAAGCCATTGCATTACTCAATAAAGCAAATTTATTAAATGGCGATAAAACGATTTCGGCTAATGCCAATTACTGGAAAGCCGATTGCTATTATCAATTAGCCGATTACGACAATGCCTTGAAATTCTTTTCACTATACAACCAATCTGCTGCTGCTGCGCCAGACTTAGCCAATTTAGTGAACTACCAATTGGGTTATACTTATTTCAAAAAAGAAGAATATAAATCGGCTTTATTTTATTTCGATAAATTTTTAAAAGGAATAGACAGAGCCAGCGTAATTGATAATAAAAAAATAAATGATGCTACGCTAAGACTTGCCGATGGCTATTTTGTAATTAAGGATTACGACAAAGCTTTGTTTTCTTACAACAAGATTGCCAACGATCACATTGGCGGAACCGACTATGCTTTATTTCAGAAAGGAATTATTTTAGGTTTACAAGGCAAACAAAACGATAAAATTGTAACACTGAAACAAGTATTAAATAACTATACCAAATCGGCTTACGCCGACGATGCCACTTTTGAAATTGCGAATAGCTATTTCAGTATGAATAACAATAGCGATGCGACTTTATACTTTAATAATTTAATTCAATTGTATCCAAACTCGAGGTATGTAGCCAAAGCGCGCTTAAGTTTAGGTTTGATTTATTATAACGAGGAAAAAGACGAATTGGCTTTGAGTAGTTATAAAGCCATCATCGCCGAATATCCAGGCAGCGAAGAAGCGAAAGAAGCTTTACTAGCCATCAAAAATATTTATGTTGATGCAGGTACCGGCGACGATTATTTAAGTTATTTGAAAACCTTACCCTTTGCTTCGGTGAGCGCCAATGCACAAGATTCTATCTCTTACCAAAGTGCAAACACCCGCTACTTAAAAGCCGATTACGAAAATGCGATCAATGGATTTAATTCTTATTTGAGCAAATTTGAAGTGGGTATTTTTAGTACCGAAGCGCATGCCAATAGAGCCGAATGTTATTTAAAATTAGCGAAAGAAGATTTGGCTTTGAGCGATTTCAATTATATTATTGAAAACAACAAAACTATTTATTTAGAAAGGGCATTGTTATACGCAGGCCGCATTCAATTTAAAAATAAAGAATACACTAAGGCCGCTGCCCTATTTACTAAACTCGAAGAAGTAGCCGAATACAAAGAGAATTATGCCGAAGCCATTGGTTCTGCCATGCGTGCTTATATGAACTTAAACGATACCACCGCCATTGCCGCTTATGCGCAAAAAATAATTGCTTACGAAAAATCGGCATCGGATGATATTAATTTAGCGCATTTATATTTAGGTAAATTATATTACAAGCAAAAAAATAATAGCGCAGCAACAACAGAATTTGAAACGGTTACCAAGCAAACCAAAACTGCTGTTGGTGCCGAAGCAAAATATTATTTAGCACAAATTTTATTCGACAAAGGGCAATACCTCGAAGCACAGCAAGCTTGCTTTGATTTAAGCAACCAAGTGCCATCTTACGAATATTGGGTAGCCAAAGGCTTTATTTTATTAGCCGATACTTACCACCAATTGGGCAACGATTTTCAAGCCAAGTCTACGCTTCAATCTATTATAGACGAATACGACGGGAAAGATGAAATTGCTGAAGAAGCAAAAAGTAAATTAGCTAGTTTTTTAATTACCAAATAAAAACGCAAAAGAGATATGAAAAACATCCATAAAAATATATGCTTGGTTGCCATTAGTTTGCTTGGCCATTCGGCTTTTGCTCAAAAAAATGTATCCGAACAAGTAAATGTGGTGCGTTCTTACAAACCCATTTTAGCCGAAGCTTTAAGAATCAATACCAATCCAGAAATAAAAACAGACATGGTACAAATTGCACCATTGACTTATCAAACTTTAATTTTTGGATTAGATAGCTTAACCAAAACCAGCCCCATTGCGGCCGAAAAAATGAAATCGGAAAGCATTACTAAAATATATCCAGTTTATTTAAGAATGGCAGGAGGCAATTACGCAGGTAGTTTAGTCGATTTATATTGGAACAATTTACGCTCTAAAGATTTGCAAACTGGTTTTGCTTATAACCACCGTGCAGCAAGCAATAGCGATGTAGCGAACATGCAAAACAGCACGAACGATTTAAGTACTTGGCTTAAAAAAATGAACACCAGCAACACCCTTACCGCAGCTTTAAATTACAATAGAGCGGTGAATCATTTTTATGGCTACGATCATAGTATCTTTGATTATAATAAAGATACCACCAGGCAACAATACGATGTCATTAGTTTACAAACCAGCTTGGTAAGTAATATTCAAAATACGGCTAAATTAAAATACGATGTATTTTTTAATGCCTACAGTTTAAACGATGCCTATACTGTAAAAGAAAATAGAATGATTACGGGTGGTAATTTTAGCTACGATGTATATGATTTTAAACTAGGTTTAGACGCTTCGCAATCGGAGTCGAATGCGATTACTAGTAAAAATAATTTAATGGAGTTTAGCCCAAGCGTTAGTTTAAAAGAAGGCAACGGTACTTTAACCATTGGTTTAATTTCTTTCATAGAATCGGGTAATCAAAGTTCTTTTCATGCTTATCCAAATGTAAAATACAGTTACGACTGGAAACCCGCATCTTTAATAGCATATGCTGGTATCAACGGAAAAATGCATAAAAATGCCTTAAATAATTTTGCGATCGAAAATCCTTTTATTGGAAAAGTAGCGATCGAAAATAGCAACGAAAAATTGAATATATATGCCGGTGCCAGAGGAAGTATTGGTACTAAAACTGCTTATTTATTAAATGCGAATTTAAAACGAACCGAAAACGATGCCTACTTTGTAGTAGACAATAGCGACATGCGCAAATACAACATCATTTACGATGGAAAAGATGCGAGCTCTTTTCATTTATCGGCAGAAGTTACGCACCAAAGCAATAGTAAATTAAGGCTGTTTGGAAAATTAGGTATTCACAGTTATAACACCGATACGATTCGCGAAGCCTATCATAAACCAACCTACGAAATAAATGCAGGCGCAACTTATGCCATTGCAGATAAATTTAGATTACAAATGGATCTGCTTTCGTTTTCGAGTATGAAAACAACCGACTACCAATTGGGCGGCATTCAAAGCATTGCGGGTGGTACAGATTTGAATTTGTCTATAGATTATAAATATTCTAAAATTATTTCGGTGTTTACGCAGTTCAATAATATTTTAAATTACCAAAGGGCGCGTTACCTTTATTACAATAGCTATGGCTTTCAAGCCATGCTAGGCTTAAGCTTTAATTTTTAATAACGATGATGCAAAAAATAGCCCTTGCCATTAGCCATTTGCTAAAACAATCGGATAGCTTGGAAATACCAGGCTTTGGTTGTTTGAGCAAACTGTCGCAGCATGCTAATTTTTCTGCAGATAAATCACTATTAAATGCGGGTAAGCAAATCCTGGTTTTTGAAAAAAACGAAGACAGTAAAGATTTTCAATTAGCTGAGCAATTAGCCAAGCAAGAAAATATTTCTATTCAAGAAGCACAAAATCTCCTAACAGAAACGGTGAACGAATGGAAAGTTTTAATCGATAAAGGCGAAAGCATTGTACTCGAAAATATTGGCAGCATAAAAGCCGAAAATGATATTTGGAAATTAAGTCCTATTGCCGAAAGTGCTTTAGATGAAGAGTCTTACGGCTTTAGCCCTATTGCTATTCATCCTATAAAAGAAGAAGAAGTAACAATCGAAGATTCCGACGAATTAGCCATACCCGAAGATGATAATGCGGCTTCAATAAAAACAAAGCTGTTAGCCAAAATAAAAACTTGGAACTGGCGCAACATCAGCATTGCCAGCGCAGTGTTTTTAATTGCCTATACTTTTTTATTCGTAATTTCCAGACCCAGTATTTTTTCGAAACAAAAAACAATTAGCAATACTACGACCGAATTAAAGTTAAAAGACACGCTAGTGAACAAAACGGCAAGCCTAGATAGTTTAAACAATGTAGCGGCCGACACCCTTATTCCTATTGCGCAAATTGTAAAAAACAATACGGCTTTTAAAAAGCAATCGCAAAGCATTCCAGCAGCCGATCCAATAGAAGATACCGAAGTTGAGGAAGACATAGCAGACACTGCATCGTTTACCAACTACGATTCACTTGAAAAGCGTAACAATTCAAATACCATTGAAAATACTTGGAAGCCAAAGAAATATCAGCTCGTTGCTGGCGTTTATAAAAGCAAAGCACAAGCCCAAGACATGGAGCTTAATTTAAATTACACGGGCTTTGAAGCCAAATTGATTAAAATTAAAAATGGCTACCGTGTAATTATTGGCGATTATGATACTATGAAAGAAGCAAAAGAAAATTTATCTTTAGCCAACCAAATAAATCCGATTTTTTATATACATATTCAATAATCTCATCAACATGACCTTATTACAAATAACAGAAACCATTGGCGCAGACACTGTAAAACAAGTAGTGCAAGC
The DNA here is from genome assembly GCA_903828245.1 of uncultured bacterium. Taxonomy (GTDB): domain Bacteria; phylum Bacteroidota; class Bacteroidia; order Sphingobacteriales; family Sphingobacteriaceae; genus CAIKLP01. Next base: position 7,614 of record CAIKLP010000067.1, read on the forward strand.
AGTTCAAGCCATTCCAGCAGTAGCAAAAGCAGTTGTTCCTGAACAATTAAATTTATTGTCGCTTATTTTAAAAGGTGGATGGGTAATGTATCCTATTGCTGCATTATCTATCATGGGCTTTTATATTTTCTTTGAAAGATATTTCACTTTAAGAAAAGCAAATAAAGATGAATCGAATTTACTTTTTCAAGTAAGAGAGTTTATTAAACAAGGTGATTTAACTACAGCTTTAACCGTTTGTAAACAATCGAATACGCCTATTAGCAGAATGTTGCAAAAAGGTTTATTAAGAATTGGTAAGCCTATTAAAGAAATTGAAGGTGCCATTGAAAATGTTGGCAAATTAGAAGTAGCTAAATTAGAACGCAACATTAGTATTTTAGGAATTATTGCAGGTATTGCACCTATGCTTGGTTTCGTGGGTACTATATCTGGGGTAATTAAAATTTTCTACAATATTTCTTTATCAGACAATATTAGCATTGGCTTAATTGCTGGAGGTTTATACGAAAAAATGATTACCTCTGCAGCTGGCTTAATTATTGGTATTCTGGCTTATATTGGTCACCATATTTTAAATTTAATGGTCGATAAAATTATCTTAAAATTAGAAACCGAGTCGATTGATTTTATCGATTTATTAGAAGAACCTAGCAAATAATGAACCTAAGACGAAGACATAAAATCACCCCAGAGGTAAGTGCTTCCTCGATGAGTGACATCATGTTTTTTTTGATGCTGTTTTTCCTGATCGCTTCTTCGGTAGTAAATCCAAATGTGATTAAACTATTACTACCTAAAGCAGCAAGTGGACAATCGGTTGCCAAAAAAACCATCAGCGTTTCGATTACCAAAGATTTACAATATTATGTTGAAAAAAAGCTAGTACCTGCCGATCAAATAGAAGCCTTATTAAACAGTTATATTCAAAACCAAACTGAATTAACCGTAATACTCTATGTAGACCAAACAGTAGCGATACAAGACATTGTAAATGTAATGGACATTTCTAATAAGTTAAAAGTTAAACTCGTTTTAGCCACCGATCCTAAATGATTTTAGGCTAAAATAATTTCGATATGCAGCAAGAATCACAAAATAGTAAAGCAATAATTAGTACCCTGGTATTACATGCCATTTTGTTAGGTGCTTGTTATTTCTTTTTTATTGCTGGTCAAATTCCAACCGAAACCATTGAGCAAGGTGGTATTGTGATTAATTATGGCACCTCCGATGAAGGTATGGGAAACGATTATACCAGCACCGACGAACCTGCCATTGGAGAAACCATTAACAACGAACCAGTCGAAGATCCTAACAGACCGAATAGCACAACGGCCAATGTTGCTACTTCAGATCAACAAGTGCTTACACAAGATTTAGAAGATGCACCAGTGGTAAATTCTGCAACTAACACAAGCAATAACGCGAATACGTCTCCTTCTGTAACACCTGTTGCGCCTACTCCTAGCGTAGATAGTCGTGCATTATTCAAAGGCAAAAAAAATAATGGCACCGGAGCCGGCGATGGCAACGGTAACACGCCAGGCAACCAAGGCAGACCCGACGGCAGTACCCAAAGCACTAATTACACAGGTAATGGCGGCAATGGCGGCGGCGGTGTTTCTTTAAATTTAGCAGGCCGTACATTTATTTCTAAACCAAAAATTCAAGACGACGGACAAACGGAAGGTAGGATTATCGTCGATATTACCGTAGATAAAAATGGAAAAATTATGACTGCAAATGCGGGCGGCAGAGGTACGACTATTACTAATAATACACTTTGGAGCAAATGCGAAAAAGCAGTATTGGGTTGCAAATTAAATGCCTTAGCCACTGCACCCGAAATTCAAGCGGGCAAAGTGGTATTTACATTCAGCTTAGAATAATTTTTTAATTTCTTTATGAGAAATTACCAAGATACTTTATCTTATTTATTTACCCAATTACCCGTATTTCAACGCGATGGCGCATCGGCCTATAAACCAACTATAGCAAACACCATAGCCCTTTGCGAAGTACTCGGAAATCCACAAGAAAAATTTAAAAGCATACATGTTGCCGGTACCAATGGCAAAGGTTCTAGTAGTCATCAATTAGCAGCTATCTTTCAAGCAGCAGGTTATAAAACAGGATTATATACTTCGCCACATTTAAAAGATTTTAGGGAACGCATTCGAGTAAATGGCGAATGCATACCTGAACAAAATGTGATTGATTTTGCGGCAACACATGAAGATTTATTCGAAAAAATAAAACCTTCTTTTTTTGAAATGACGGTGGCCATGGCTTTCGAATATTTTGCTCATCAACAAGTCGAAATTGCCATTATAGAAGTGGGCATGGGAGGCCGCTTAGATTCTACCAATATTATTCGTCCGGAACTTTGCCTCATCACCAATATTTCTTTCGACCACCAGGCTTATTTAGGCCATACGCTCGAAGCCATTGCCGGTGAAAAGGCAGGAATTATTAAACAGAAAGTGCCAGTGGTTATTGCCAGTACACAAAAAGCCACGCAAGCGGTATTTAAAGATAAAGCTACTACACAAAATGCGCCTATCTATTTTGCCGATCAATTGTATCATTTACAAAGAACAGCCGATAGTAACCAACAATTATTAGGCATCAAATTTACCGACGCCGATGGAAGCCTGCAAAAGTTTCATTCCGATTTAACAGGCATTTATCAATTAAAAAATATTACGGGCGTGCTTTGTGCGATAGATTTAATTAAAGCAAAATTTCCGAAAATAAATAACCAAATTATTTTTGATGCTTTAGCAAATGTGAAAAAAATAACTGGTTTAAAAGGACGCTGGGAAGTATTGAGCGAAAACCCGCTATGCATAGCAGATACAGGCCACAACGAAGATGGAATTCAACAAATTTTAACCCAATTAACTTATTGTAATTACGAAAATATTCATTGGGTAATGGGTATGGTCAATGATAAAGACTTTAACGCAGTATTAGCTTTGCTTCCAAAAAATGCCACTTATTATTTTTGCAAACCAAATATACCAAGGGGTTTAGACCAACTTATTTTACAACAAGCCGCAGCACAATTTAACTTACATGGTGACTGTTACACCAGCGTATCGGAAGCTTTTCTGGCGGCTAAAAATAATGCGAAAAATACCGATTTGGTACTTATTGCCGGCAGTACTTTTATAGTAGCAGAAATTATCTAAAATCTAGATTTATTCAGTAGAAATTATTAAAAAACGAGCGAATAAAGTCAAATTTTCTAGCTAGAAAATTAGCGGTTTTTCGAAGCAAAATGCTTAATATTGCATTTGATGGCGCTTTTTAAGCCCACACAAAAACTCTATTTTTAGGCTCTACAGCTAATTATGAAAAACAGAACCTATTCGAATTCGGATAGGTTTTTGTTTTTGTTTATCTTTAAGAAAAAACACGAATTCGTTCCTAATTGTTAATTCATGATTTCTAAAAAGCAAAAACAAAATATCATTTTAATCATGATTGTTTTATTAGGCCTTTTTCTGGCCTATTCTTTAAGAATAATATTCTCTGCCATTTTAGGAGCCATTATACTCTATACGCTTTTTAGAAATTTATATATCAAGTTAGTAGTCGAAAAAAAATGGCGAAATATATTTGCTTTTATTTTTATTGCTATTAGCACTTTTACCATTATTATATTACCCTTCTTTACGTTAAGTTGGATGGTAATAGATAAACTATCTTATTTTAATAGCAATCCCAAATACATACAAGACCTAATCAGCCATTTATCGAGCATTAGCGGCATCGATTTAAACCATTCCTCTATACTCGAAACGGTTATCAAAAATATAGAAACATGGGCTTTAGGCTCCTTCCCTACTTTGGTAAATGCCTTATTGAGTGTTTTTCTACTCATTACCATCATGTATTTTTTATTGTACTTTATGTTTAAAGAATATTTAAATTTTGAAGCGGCCATTATTCATTATCTCCCATTCAATAAAGAAAACAGTTTAACATTGGGTACCGAATTAAGTAAAATAACTTTTTCGAATGTGCTTGGGCAAGGCATTATAGCCATAGCACAAGGAACTTTGATTGGCATTGGATTTTATATTTTTAATATAACCGATCCTATATTTTGGGGAGTGGTGGGCGTATTACTGAGTTTTATTCCAATTGTTGGTTCTGGATTGGTATTTATTCCAGCTGCACTCATTGCCATTTCTTATCAAAACTATACTGCGGGTTTTGGTATTTTACTTTGGGGCGCGTTAATTGTAGCCAACATAGACAATGTGATTCGATTAATTATTAATAGAAAATATGCCAATACACACCCCATTGTTTCTATTGTTGGAGTCATTATTGGCATTCCAGTATTTGGTGTTTTAGGATTAGTATTAGGGCCTTTATTAATTTCCTATTTTATTTTGTTAATTAAAATTTACGAATCGGAACAAGCGAATGCTAGCAATGAAATTGAAAAGTAAATACTTTTTTTTATTTTTTATGTGTTGGCTATCTTTACAGATGCTTCTGCCCCATTGCGTCTTAGGCAATGCCAATGCTACTATTAATAATGCAATAAGCGATAGTTTAGACAAAAATTATTATAAAATAGACAGCACTTTATTTAAAGTTGCTAAAAAAAGCAAAATAACTTATTGGTTGTTTTCCAATATCTACGAAATGCCCTCTAATGATAAAATCATTAAAGATGACGAAGTCGTATTGGTTCCAAAAGATATTACCTATAAATACCAAGGTAAAATTATTAGAAAAATTATAGTTAAATCGCTCGACCCATTTGGAACAGATGTAGAAGACACTTTAATTAAACGCCGAGGACAATTAGCAGACATTGGTAATGCGATTAGTTTTAGTACCAGAAATGGAGTTATCAGAAACTTATTATTATTTAAAACCGGAGAAAGGCTAGATGCCCTTAGTATTAGGGAATCGGAGCGTTTGCTTAGAACACAAAATTATATTCGAGATGCGCGGATATTTATTCCTAATAAAAATATTTTAACAAATGATAGCGTTGATATTATTGTAGTTGTACAAGAAAGATTTTCTTTGAATGCAAGCTTTACCAGTAGTACCAATCAAGGTGAAATACAATTGTATCAAAATAATTTTTTAGGAACAGGAAATAAAATTAGACAAGGTGGCAAACTAGATTACAATAAATTAAACCTAAGTAGCTATAATGGTGAATTTAAAAATGTAAATATTTATAAAACTTATATTGACGCTTCTTTATTTTACGATGTAAATCCATACCGAAAAATACAAGGGTTTTTAATAGATAGAACATTCTTTTCTCCCTTAACCAAATGGGCTGGATCTATTAGCAGGGTGATGACTCAGGAAAAATTTTATTACGATCAAATATTAAATAAGCAAATTCCAGTGAATATAAGATACAATACCACAGACATCTGGTTAGGTAGAAGTATTCCACTAACAAGAGGCAACGAC
>CAIKLP010000068.1 GCA_903828245.1 uncultured bacterium
GCAAACCATCAAATTCGTAAAATAATTTTAAGGCATTTAAATAATAAAAATTCAAAAGATGAAAATATTTAAAAAAATAACCTTCCTGATTGTGCTTTGTTTAACAGCAAGCTTAAACGTGAGTGCAGAAAGTGCAGACGAAGAAAATTACAACACCGGTATTTTATCAAACGATGAATTACCTACTATGAATTTTGATTTTGGTCCAAGTGCAGATGCAGTGGCACCAGGTGGTGGCCCAGGAACCGTTCCAGGCTTTGATGACAACACCTCAGATGTTCCAGTAGATGGTGGTATCTCTATTTTATTGGGTGCAGGCTTTGCTTATGGCGCGTCACAATTAAGAAAGAAAAAAGAAGAAACAACAATTCTTTAAATTTTTATGTTTAAAAAGCTATTTATATTCGTTTTATTTTACTGTTTAGTGCAATCTAATGCAATTGCCCAAAGCCTTCCATCTATTCAATTAGATAGGCCCGATCAAACCGAATGTCCATTTATTACACCAGTAAATTATATTCAAGCGGAGAGCGGGTTTAACATAGAAAATGTAAGTGCTAATAGGCAAGTATTAACCACGCCCACAGTTTTATGGAAATACGGCATCAATAAAAAATTCGAACTCAGGTTTATTACAGAATTGATTACCGACAAAACTAATTCGGATAAGTTTACTGGTCTTGCGCCACTTACTTTTGGTTTTAAAACAGCTTTGTTTGAAGAAAAAGGAATTATTCCTAAAACTTCTTTCATCGGGCATATTACCACGGCCACTATGGGTAGCGAAAAACTACAAACCAAATACATTGCGCCTTCTTTTCGTTTTACTATGCAACATACCATTTCCGACAAAATGGTTTTAGCTTATAATTTAGGAGCCGAATGGAATGGGATAGAAGCTGCGCAAACTTATATTTATACGCTAACTACAGGTTTTAGCTTAACAGAAAAACTAGGCATGTACACCGAGCTTTATGGCTTTAAAACTGCTTATGCTAAAGCAGACCACAGGTTTGATGGCGGCTTTACATATTTAATAAACAATGATTTTATAGCCGATATTTCTGGTGGCTTTAGGTTAACAGACAACGGACCTAAAAATTACATTTCTTTAGGCTTGTCTTATCGTTTTAAAGTTTCGAATTAATATTTAATAATTTTGACTGGTAAATAATTAGCAGAGCGCAAGAAATAAACGCCATTTGTTAAATCGCTTAAATCTAATACTACATTATTTTCATCGGTATTCGCTTCCAATGCTTTTTTGCCTAACGTATCATAAACAGACCAAGTGTTTTCATTTTCGGAAAGCCCATTGATGTATAGCTTGTCTTGCAAAGGATTTGGGAAAACCGCTAGTTCTTTTTTGATAGATGCTATTCCTGTATTCAATTTTATTTTAATGAATTTTTGGGTGATAGTAGTACAAGTAGAATCGTAAGCAGCAAAATTAATGAGTCCTCGGGTAAAGTCGTCGTAACCGTCGTATATTTTTGCATCAATTGCAACCGAATCGGTTAAGCAAAAACAATTGTTTTCTAATCCTAAATTAAAGTCCGATTTGTTTTCTAGGTTGTATAAAATATTGTCGCAAATTTTATTGTCTTTGATAAAAGGCAAAACCATGCCTGGGCTAAAAGTACCTGCAAGACCAAGCCCCACATCGTTTTTGGTAATGATATTATTTTCTATAACTGATGAAGCGCCCACACTTAAGCCAAGTCCGTTTTCAATAAAAGAGGAATTTTTTATACTTCCAACTCCAAAGGCATCTATGCCTACACTATTTTTAAAAAAATAACTAGAGTCGATTTCCAATGTTCCATTTTCTTGAAAAACCTTTCCGTTGTTTTTAAAATCGCAATTTTTAAATTTTCCAGAAATTTGTAAAAAGCAAGACGTATTATTTTCGTAAGTACTATTTTCTACGTAGACAGGGTTGCTCACAAATGCCATGCAAGCAGAATTATTTTTATAAATGCAATTTTTTGCAGTAACTGATCCATACACATACATAAGGCTATGTGCAACTCCATTATTAGCAAACTCACAATTATTTAAAATCAAATTGGTATTGATAGCAAGTGCATACTGATTATGGTTAAATTTACATTCATTGAAACGCAAAGTATCATAAAGCACATCATCGTAGCTAATACCATAGTAGGAATTATTGAAAATAATATGGTCTAAATCTATTTTACCACCATGCACCGTTTTTACCAGAATTCCTTGCCACATATACTCTAAGCCAGTCGTAGTTGTACTATCGGGTATAAAAGAAATTGGATTTGCACTGGTACCCTTTGCAGATAATTTTCCGCGTAATTCCAAATAAACTTGTAACGATAAATTACTTGAAAGTTCTTTAATTTTTACCACTACGCCTGGTTCAATAGTTAGCGTAACATTGGGAAATACCACCACTGGTCCGGTCATAATATATGGGCTATTGGCTTTAGTCCAAGTGGTATTGCTAAAAATACCGCCAGAAACGTTGGTTTGGGCGTAAATGCTTGTAAAACCAATTAAGAAAACCAATAACAACAATAGCTTTTTCATATAAATATTTCTTTTTTGTATCTGATAAACAAGTTAATATAAAAATAGTTTTGAAAAAAGGCATAAAAAAGGGCTTCCAAAATTGGAAGCCCTTTTTATTTTGTAATAAGGTTGATTTATTTTACAATGGCAATTTTACCATTTGATAAACCATTATTATTTGCATCAATATAATGGTAGAAATAAATTCCTGAACTTAATTGTTCTGTAGAAATAACATTTAAACCATCAGTTAATTTTTCGGTAATCAATAACCTACCATTTAAATCGTAAATATTTATTTTACCAGATTTATTTTTCAACTGAACAACATTCAATTGGTTTGCAGCTGGATTTGGATAAATTTTTACAAAGTTATCTGTTAATACATTTTGTAAACCTTGCACGACAAAAGTGTCAATGTTAATTACATAATCTTCTGTTTCGCCAGATCCAAATTGCGAACAAGCATCTTTAGCCGTAAGCGTTCCTGCAATAGATCTGGTACGAATACGCATACCTGTTTTTCCCATTGCGACATTGGCAGGAATGCTAATCATTGTTTTGGTAACAGAGTCTAAAATAGAAGTATCTGTAATCGAAATAAATTCGGTAGAATCAAAAGAGCCACTGTGGTCAAAATCAATCCACGCGCCAGCTCTAGCAACACCAGCAAATTTTGTCAATAATTCATAAGTAAAATTCTTATGTAAATTGGCTGTTGAATTTCCAGAATCTGGATACGATGCATAATTATTTAAAGAGCAACCTGTAAATCCAAAATGCATAGTCGTGTTAGTAATGTTAACCGAATCGATCGAAGTCAATGAGGTAAGACAACCTCCACCTAATGTTGAAGTGCAATAACAATTGTAGAACGGATTGGTCTTAACCAATTGCGCAGCGGTAGTATCATTTAAATTCGAACAAGTTAATACACAAGCATAATAAGTAGCTGTGTTCACCGTGTCTTTTGTACTCAAAGATTGGCTAGTCATGTTCGTCCAATTTTTTCCATCCGAAGATTTAATCCATTGGTAAGTTTGTCCTAAGCCAATTGTATTTCCTGTAATAGATAAATTAACAATTCCGCCTGGGCATACTGCCGATTTAGAAGCCACTACATTACCTGCATTTGGCGGTGCAATACATGCCGTTGCTGGAATAATATTTATTTTATAATCTTCTGTTTCGCCCGAACCAAATGCAGCACAAGCCACCGTTGAATCGTTCTGTCCATTTCCAGAACGAGTACGAATACGCATGCCTGTCTCACCTGTTAAGGCAGTTAAAGGAATATTTAAGTTCATACTCAGCGCAACATTCGCTACACTACTCGTACAAATTTGTTGCCATTCCGAATTATCAAATTTACCATTATGGTTATAATCAATCCATACAGATGCCTTAACAGATCCTGTAAATTTAGCTTTCAAAATATAAGACTGTCCTTGCATGAAAGCTCCTGTTGTGTTTGCGTTGTTCGGGAAAGCGTTATAAGCTGCAGTTCCGCAACCAGTATTGCCATTATCTAATGTAGTTCCTTCAATTGCTAAAGAATCTAAAGCAGTTGCTTGTGTAGTACAATTTCCGCCTATGCCACTTACGCAATAGCAATCGCTAAATGGTTTAACATTTACTTGAACCACATTGGTAGTTGCGCTTAGGGTGCTACAAGTAATCACACATTTGTAAAAACCATTTGCACTTAAAGCAGTAGTATAAACTTTATCTGTTGCTGCAGTAATTGGATTCCAATTGATATTATCTGTAGAGCTGAACCAAGCATATGTTTGACCAGTACCAATGGTATTACCCGTAATGCTAAAAGTTACTGGACTATTTGCACAAGTAAGGGTGTCTGTAACACTTAACACACCTGGGTTTGGCGGTGCAATACATGCACTTGCCGCAACTATGGTAATTAAATAATCTTCTGTTTCGCCAGAGTTACCAAAGTTGGTACAAGCCGAAGTAGAATCGTTTGCTGAGTTAGCTGATCTTGTTCTGATACGCATACCGGTAATACCAGCTTGTGCATTTGCAGGAATACTGATGTTATTATTGATTACGGTTCCTGTTGCAGAAGTTAAACTCAATTGTTTCCATTCTGAATTTTCGAAAATTCCATTTCTATTGTAGTCAATCCACACCGACGATTTTACCGAACCAGTAAATTTATTACTCAAGGTATACGTTTCGCCTTGCGTTAAACTTGCAGTGGTATTTCCTGAAGCCGGATACGCAATGTAGCTGCCGGTTGCACAGCCTGTGCTACCTTTTGCTAAAGTAGTATTTGTGAAAGAAACCGAATCAATCGCAGTTCCTTGACCACCTGTACAACCACCACCTAAACTAGTGGTGCAATAGCAATTGTAAAAAGGATTCATCGTTACATTAACCGAAGTAGAAGTATCTTTTTGTCCATTACATTTGATAATACAAGCGTAATATTTTGCAATTGCTTGGTTAGTTTGATAAGAAACCGATGTTGCACCAACAATGGTATCCCAAGAAGTATTATTAGTAGAAGACAACCATTGGTAGGTTAAACCTAAACCAGTACTTGAACCCGAAAGCGACAATGTAAAGTTAGATCCAACACAAGTTGAAATCGCTGAACTTAAAGCGGTGCCTGCATTTGGAGGCGTAGTACAAGCAGGAGCTGTAGTAATTGTTAACTGAATGTTTGGTCTAAAATTAGTTAAGGTTCCATTAGTAGTTGGAAGGGTACTGCTATTCGCAGCACTTTGCCAATATTGTGTGCTATTCGCAACTCCTTTAGTAGAAAATCTAAATCCTTTAGCAAGTGCAGTTAAATCTGAACCATTTGTTCCGCCAGAATTTGTTTCAATAATTATTTCAATATTGGTTTGATTAGCATGTAAAAAAGGCGTGCTGAAAGTAATCGGCACCCAAGTATTTTTTACAAACAAAGTTGAATTTAAAGTATCAGCAAAAACTAGGGTAGCGCCAGCTTCTTCAGCAGCTACAGTACTTGCAGTAAAAGTAGTATCTGCTACTTCTTTGATGTAAATTTTTACAGGCGTTCTACCTGGGCTTAAAACAGTATCGCAATAAAAAGCTAAGCCGCTAATATTACCAAGCGAACCAACTTCTGCTTGTGTATATTTAATCGCGGTTCTTTCGTAAGAACGATTACTACCTAAAGGTTTTCTTCTGATAGTTGAAGCGGAATTACCAGTAACGGTTACTGCTGTATTTGCAGTTGGTATGATAACGGTTGTTTGTGCTTTTAATTCTGAATGAATAAATAATATAGCACAAATCAAAAAGAGTAAATTTTTTAATTTCATAAAATGAATTTAGTGTAATATTAAAAGTAAATAAAATCTGCGTAAAGTTTCAATAAAAAGGCGAATTGCTAAAAAATATAGACAAATCGAGGATATTTTGCATCTTTGATACATTTAATGGCCCTTTAGTTTAATGGATAGAATGGGAGATTCCGGTTCTCTCGGTACAGGTTCGATTCCTGTAGGGGCCACTACTAATTCGTTTTAAAAAACATCCATGAAAATTGCACCATTAAAAAAATATTTATTTCTTATTTGTTGTTTTCCATTTACACTTTTTGCGCAAAATTTTACGGTGAAATTCAGTGTCGATATGCACCAACAAATTATTGCTCCAACGGGGGTGCATGTAGCAGGTAATTTTCAGAACGAAGCAGGGTTTAATTCGGATTGGGATCCGGCCGCTACTTTACTAACGGATGCAAATGCAGATAGCATTTACGAAGTAATATTGAATTTTCCGGCGGGCTATTATGAATATAAATTTGTAAATGGTAACACTTGGGCAGGAGCCGAAAACCCTCCGCTGTATTGCAGCGTGGGCAGTACTTTTAACCGTTATCAAACAATTACTAATGCTATTAATTTACCTATTGTAGCTTTTAATAAATGTAATTTACCCAGTACCAATTATGCTACTTATTGGTGGAACGATGCAGTGTTTTATGAAATATTTGTGCGTAGTTTTTACGATAGTAATAACGATGGCATTGGAGATTTTCAGGGCATCATTCAAAAATTAAATTATTTAAATGATGGTAATCCTAATACGCATTCGGATTTAGGAATTACTGCATTGTGGCTCATGCCCATGATGGCATCGCCAAGTTACCACGGATACGATGTAACAAATTATTATGCAGTAGAACCCGATTATGGCACGATGGCAGATTTTGAAGCACTCCTAGATAGCGCGCATGCACACGGCATTAAAATCATCATCGATTATGTAATGAATCATACTTCTAACCAGCACCCTTGGTTTACGCAATCGGCTAATAATGTCAATAATTATCGCAATTGGTATGTTTGGAGCCCAACAAATCCAGCATTTTTAGGCCCATGGGGTCAAACAGTATGGCATAATTACAACAACAGCTATTATTACGGGCTTTTTTATAATGGCATGCCAGATTTAAATTACGAAAATGCAGCAGTAAAAACCGAAATGTTTAAGGTGAGCGATTTTTGGCTCAATAAAGGAGTAGATGGTTTTAGATTAGATGCCATTAAATATTTAGATGAAGATGGAACGGTGTTAGAAAATACGCCAAGCAGTTTTCTATTATTGCAAGAATTTAATGCCTCATATAAAAAAACAAATCCAGCTGCTTTTGCCATTGGAGAAGTTTGGTCTGCAACTCCATCTATTGTTCCTTATGTTGAAAATAATAGGCTCGATGCTTGTTTTGAATTTGGTTTAGCAGGTGCAATTTTAACTTCGGTAAATAACAAAAATACAGAGGCAATAAAAAATCAAATCAAGGTAGTTGCGCAAGCTTATCCGAGTTTACAATATGGCACATTTTTAACCAACCACGATCAAGACCGAGTGTATACGCAACTAGGAAACGATACGAGCAAAATGAAACTAGCGGCAGCCCAATACCTAACACTGCCAGGTGTTCCGTTCATTTACTATGGCGAAGAAATTGGCATGATTGGTTCGGGTGCAGACGAAAATAAACGCAAACCCATGCAATGGACTGCGGGTACTAATGCAGGCTTTAGCACACAAACTCCATGGCAAGCACTGGGCACAAATTATACAACTAATAATGTGCAAACTTTAAGTGCAAACAAAAACTCTATTTGGAATTATTATCAAAAATTAATTCAAGCAAGAAATGAAAACGAAGCTTTAAGAAAAGGCTATGTTTTAATATTAGACAATCAAAAAAATACAAACATAGGATTTGCAAGAATTTATAATCAAACCGCTATTTTAAGTGTGAGTAATTTTTCGAATGCCAATACCACCGACAGTTTATCTTTAGGTATTTCTACTTTAAACGCAGGCAATTACCAAGCAAGTAATTTATTAACTGGCGAAAATTTAGGCATCATAACCATCAATAATGTTGGTGGTTTTGATAATTGGGCAATTCTGGCAAACACGCTCAAAGCCAGCAGCAATGTGCTAATTAAGCTTACAAATACGAATACCGGAATCCTGTTAGATAAAGCAAAATTATTTACCATGTATCCAAATCCCGCGCAAACACACCTTCAATTTAATTTAAATACTGCCGATGGCGATATTGATTTGGTCATATACGATAGCAATGGCATGCAAATGCAAGCGCAAAAAATTAACCATACAAACCATAGTATCAATATTGATAAATTAGCAACAGGCGTTTATTTTGTAAAAATTTCGAATAAAAAATTTACGCAGATAGAAAGATTGCTTAAGCAATAATTAAATTTGTTGAAAATGTACGCGATCGTTTTTGCATGTAATTTTTACAGGGCACTGTAATTTTAAGGCAAAATTAAAATCCAAATGGCCAGCCGGAAAATTAAAATAAACGGGGAAATTATATTTTTCACAAACCCCTAAAATAATTTCTTCAACCTTATTGCCAAATGGAATTTCGTGGTCTTTCATAGCCGTCATGCCTCCTATTAATAGACCTTTCAGGCCTTTTAATTTTCCTGCACGATCTAAACTAATCATCATTCTGTCGATGTGATATATATATTCATCTAGGTCTTCTAGAAATAATATTTTTCCATTGGTATCAATATCACTATTGCTTGCTTGTAATGCATAAATCAAAGATAAATTTCCGCCAACTAAATTTCCTTCTGCATCTCCTGCTTTATTAAACTCAGACACTGGAAACGAAATTTCATTGCTTTCGCCCATTAATGCACGACGTATCGAATGTAAAGTTTCGTGATCTGTTTCAGTAGGGAAAAGCGAAGGCATGGAGCAATGGATACTTGCAACGCCAAGTGTTGTTAAATGCGAATGTAAAACGGTTACATCCGAAAATCCGCAAATCCATTTTGGATTTTTTAAAAAATGGTCCCAGTTGATATCGTCAATTATTTGCATGGTACCATAACCACCTCGAGCACATAAAATGGCAGCTATGTTGTCATCATCTAAAAATTCCTGAAAATTAGCTAATCTTTGTTCGGCAGTACCCGCAAATTGATGATGGGCCAGACCAATGCTGCTGCCTAAAACTACTTTTAGCCCCCAATTTTCTAATAAATTGATGGTAAATTGCAGTGCAGCTGCATTTATTTTACGCGCGGTACTTAAAATACCTACTGTATCGCCTTTTTTAAGGTTTCTTGGAATGTGCATTGCGTTTAAAGCATTATCTTTGCCAAATTAGATATTATATACCAAAGTTTTGGAAGATCAATTTAAAAGAACCACCGTTACCGCTGCTTTACCATATGCAAATGGTCCGGTTCATATAGGCCATTTGGCAGGTTGCTATTTGCCTGCAGATATTTACGCGCGTTATCTTCGTTCTAAAGGTAAAGATGTGAAATTTATTTGTGGTTCCGATGAACACGGTGCCGCAATTTCTATTAGAGCAAAAAAAGAAGGCATTACTTCGCAACAAGTTATCGACAAGTACCATAAAATGATGGGCGATGCTTTTAAAGATTTTGGTATTTCTTTCGATATATATGCCAGAACATCTTCTCCTACACACCACGAAACAGCTTCAGAATTTTTCACAAATTTGCACCAAAAAAATATTTTTTCGGAAGAAATAACGGAGCAATATTATGACGAACAAGCAAAGCAGTTTTTAGCAGACAGATATATTGTGGGCACTTGTCCAAATTGCAATAACGAAAACGCCTACGGCGATCAATGCGAAAATTGTGGCAGCACTTTAAATGCAACCGATTTAATCAATCCACATTCTACGCTTTCTGGCGCTGTGCCAGTTTTAAAAACAACTAAAAATTGGTTCTTGCCTTTAGATAAAATGCAAGGCGATATCGAAAATTATATCGATTCCCATAAAGACTGGAAAGCCAATGTATATGGGCAATGTAAGTCGTGGTTAAACCAAGGCTTGCAACCACGCGCCATGACACGCGATTTAGATTGGGGTGTAAAAGTTCCATTGAAAGATGCCGAAGGAAAAGTTTTATATGTTTGGTTTGATGCACCCATTGGTTATATTTCTGCAACGAAAGAATTAACACCCGATTGGGAAAAATATTGGAAAAGCAAAGACACTAAATTGGTGCATTTTATCGGAAAAGATAATATTGTTTTTCATTGCATTATTTTCCCTGCTATTTTAATGGCACATGGCGATTATATATTACCAGAAAATGTACCGGCCAACGAATTTTTAAATTTAGAAGGTGAAAAAATTTCTACTTCTAGAAATTGGGCAGTTTGGTTACACGAATACTTGCAAGATTTTGCAGGCAAACAAGATATTTTAAGATATGTGCTTTGTGCAAATGCACCCGAAACCAAAGACAACGATTTTACTTGGAAAGATTTTCAGGCCAGAAATAACAACGAGCTAGTCGCTGTTTTCGGCAACTTTATTAACCGCGTAATGGTTTTAAGTCATAAATATTTTGATGGCAAAGCCGGCGAGATCAAAGACTGCACGCCATACGATTTAGCAGTCCTTGCCGAAATGCAAAGCTATCCAGCAAAAATTGCCAAATCTATTGAGCAGTATCGATTCAGAGAAGCGCTTGTAGAATTAATGAATTTAGCGCGTTTAGGAAATAAATATTTAGCCGACACCGAACCTTGGAAAATTAGTAAAGAGGAATCGCAAAGGATAGCAACTATTTTAGCCATCAGTTTACAAATTGCCGCAAACTTGGCCATTCTTTCTGAACCATTTTTACCGTTTACTTCTAAAAGTTTATTCGAGCAATTAAATTTAGCTAGCTCGGATTGGAATACAGCAGGCACCTCAAACTTAATACCTGCGGGTCATCAGTTAGGAGCAGCCACTTTATTATTTGCCAAAATAGAAGACGAACAAATGGATGCGCAACTTGCAAAATTGACTGCATCTAAAAAAGAAAACGAACAAGCAAACCATCAAATGGAAGCACAAAAACCACTGATTACTTTCGATGAATTTAGTAACAACGACATGCGTGTAGGCACTATCATTGCTGCTGAACGTGTACCGAAAACAAAAAATTTATTGAAAATGACCATCGATACCGGTATCGATCAAAGAACCGTAGTATCTGGTATTGCGGCTTTTTACGAACCCGAAAATATCATTGGGCAACAAGTTACCATATTGGTAAATCTAGCGCCTAGAGACATCAAAGGTATTACTTCAGAAGGCATGATATTAATGGCAGAAAATGCAGATGGAAGTTTAGTATTTATAGCACCCACAAAAGCAATTAGCAATGGCGGCAGCGTCAAATAAATTTTAATTTTTTTTAAATCCACAACATGAGCATTTCTTTTGAACAAAAAAGTAAAATAATTATTACTTGCCCCAAATTTATTGCTCCATATTTGAGTAAAGAGGTTACAGATTTAGGCTTTACTATAACAGATCAATGGTCTACTGGTGTTGCCATTGAAGGAACTATCAATGATTGCATTAAACTAAATTTTTATATTCGTACGGGTAACCAAGTATTGTGGTTAATCAAAGATTTCGAAGCGGTGAACGCCGATTTAATGTATAAAGAAGCCTTAACAATTGAATGGGAAAACATCATTAAAAAAGATGGTTATTTATGCATTACTTCTAATGTGGAAAACGATACCATCGATAATAATTTATTTGCCAATGTTAAATTGAAAGATGCGATTGTTGATCGCATGAAAGAAAAATTTGGTATCAGACCAGACAGTGGTCCGGAAAGAAATAAATTAGTCATTCATTTATTTTGGCGAGAAAACCAAGTGTCGGTTTTTATTGATACTTCGGGCGAAACATTATCTAAACATAATTATAGAAAATTACCAGGTTCGGCGCCAATGCAAGAAAGCTTAGCCGCGGCAACCATTATGGCCAGTGGCTGGGATGGTAAAACAGACTTTGTGAATCCAATGTGCGGTAGCGGTACATTAGCTATTGAAGCAGCACTAATGGCCTTGAACAAATATCCTGGTTTGCTAAGAGCTTATTATAGCTTTATGCATATCGAAGGATACAACGACGAATACTATCAATCGATTAGAACAGAAGGCAGAGCCATTGCATTAAAAAGCACACCTGCCAAAATAATTGCAACAGACATTAATCCAAATGCAATCAATGCTACACGCATGAATGCGCAAACTGCAGGAGTCGATCATATCATTGATTTTGAAGTGTGTGATTTTAGAGATACCAAAGTGCCTTCAGATAATCCAGGGGTAGTGATGATTAATCCAGAGTACGGCGAAAGGCTAGGAGAATACGAAGATTTAGAAATTATTTATAAAGCCATTGGCGATTTCTTAAAAACAAGTTGTCAAGGTTATAAAGGATTTATTTTTACAGCCAGTCCTAATCTTGCTAAAAAAGTAGGATTGAAGGCTTCACAAAAAACAGAATTTTTTAATAGTAAATTAGAATGTCGCTTACTTGCTTACGAATTATATGGCGGAAGCAAACGCGAACCCAAAATAGTATCACAATAAAAAGCT
The DNA here is from genome assembly GCA_903828245.1 of uncultured bacterium. Lineage (GTDB taxonomy): Bacteria > Bacteroidota > Bacteroidia > Sphingobacteriales > Sphingobacteriaceae > CAIKLP01. Next base: position 12,481 of record CAIKLP010000068.1, read on the forward strand.
AACAACATGATAAGAAAATCAAACTTACCTATGGCGATTGTATTCGCTAGTATTTTATGCTGCAATGCAAGCTTTGCACAAAAAAACAAAAACGCTGCACCCACTGCTGCTATTACAACAGATGCACCTAAAAAAGAAGCTAAGAAAACCATTAAAGAAATCATAAAGCCTACCAAGCTGAGCGATGGTTTATTTGCCATGTATCAAGACACCGCCATAGGCACTGTTTACATGAAAATTAAAAAAGAACAATTAAATAAAGAGTATATTTATTTTAATTATGCCGAAAACGGAGTAGTTTCCGCGGGTGCTTTCAAAGGATCTTTCAGAGATAACGAAGTTTTTTCGATTCGAAAATATTTTGATAGAATTGAATTCGTTAAAGAGAACACTAATTATTATTTCGATCCAGCTAATCCGATTTCAAAATCGGCCGATGCGAATATCAACAAACCAATTTTAGCTTCTTTAAAAATTGTGGCAGAAGAAGGCGAAAATTATTTACTGAAAGCAGACGAATTATTTTTAGTCGAAAATTTATCACAAATAAAACCTTCACCTAACCCAAACGCTAAGCCAGGTGCTAGTTTTACCTTGGGAACGCTGAGTAAAGAAAAAACAAAATTTGCTAGCATTCGTAATTATCCAAAAAATACAGATGTAATTGTAGAGTATGTTTACGATAATCCTGCTCCTTCAAATGGCGGCGGACCAGATGTAACAGACGCAAGATCGGTCACAGTTAAAATTCAACATTCTATTATTGAAATGCCAAAAAATAATTTCAAGCCACGTTACGACGATCCGCGCATTGGTTATTTTATGCAACAAATAGAAGACATGACTACACAAAAAGCGACGCCTTATAAAGATGTAATTAACAGATGGAATTTAGAAAAGAAAGACCCATCGGCTACTTTGTCGGAACCTGTAGAACCCATTACTTGGTGGATAGAAAATACAACACCCGAAGAATTTAGACCAACCATTAAAGAAGCGATTTTAACTTGGAACCAAGCATTTGAAAAAGCAGGATTTAAAAATGCGATTCGCTGCGAAGTGCAACCAGACACCGCTTCGTGGGATGCAGGTGATATTAGATATAATGTTTTACGTTGGACATCTTCTCCATTCCCACCATTTGGAGGTTATGGGCCAAGTTTTGTGAATCCAAAAACTGGCCAAATTATTGGTGCAGATATTATGTTAGAGTATGTGTTTTTTACCAATCGTTTAAAACAGGAAAAATTATTCGACGCTACATCGCAAACTTTTCAAGCAAATGAATTTACGCAAAACAACTTTTGCGATATCGGAAATTATTTTAGTCAAGCAACACAATTTGGCAACGCTGCTTTAATGGCCTATAGCGCAACAGATGTTGAAAAAAGTAATTACATAAAACAGTCTTTATACTATTTAGTGTTACACGAAGTTGGCCACACTTTCGGTTTAAATCATAACATGAAAGCCAGTCAATTACATAGTCCAGCAAATATCAATAATACCACTTTAACAAAACAGATTGGACTTACTGGTTCTGTGATGGATTATCCTGCTGCAAATATTGCATTAGATAGAACTAAGCAGGGGCAATACTTTACCACTAAACCAGGCCCTTACGATTTATGGGCAATTGAATTTGGTTACAGCACATCGGCTGTAAATGAAAAAGAAGAAACCGATAGGTTATTAAAAATTGCAGCGCGCTCGAGCGATCCGCAATTGACTTTTGGAAACGATGCCGATGACATGCGCGCAGCTGGTAAAGGAATTGATCCAAGAGTAATGATTAACGATTTAACAAGCGATGCCATTGCTTATTCGATAGACCGCATGAAATTGTCGAATAATTTAATGAAAAAATTAAAATCAAAATACATTAAAGAAGGACAGTCATATCAAGAAATGCGCAATGCTTATTTAGTAGCTGCTGGCGAATACAATACGGCGGCAGGTGTTATTTCGAGATACATAGGTGGCGTTTATATTGACAGAAGTTTTCCGGAGCAAAAAAGCACTGTAAAGCCTATTGCCGCTGTAAGTTACGCAGATCAAAAAAGAGCAATGAAGGCTTTATCCGACTATGTTTTTGCACCTAAAGCTTTTGATTTACCAGCAGATTTATATCAATACTTGCAATACCAAAGAAGGGGATTTAATGGCGGAAACGAAGATATAAAAATACACGAACGCGTGTTAAATATTCAAAAAGGAATTTTTGCGCACATTTTAAGTGCTAATGTTTTAAAGCGAATTTCGGATGGTGGTTTATATGGCAATCAATATGCTGTTGCCGAAATGATGAACGATTTAACCGTTGCCATTTTTAATGCCGATGCACAAACTGCAGTGAATGGATTTAGACAAAACTTACAATTGGCTTATGTAAATAATTTAATAGAAATTGTAAACAGTTCGAATTTTGATTATCGCGCGCAATCAAATGCTTTAGCAAATCTGAGAAAAATAAAATCAATTGCAGGAGCTGCGGCTGCGCTAGCAGATCCAGATTCAAAGGCACACAGAGCCAATGTGATTTATACAATTAATAAAGGCTTAGAGAAATAATTTTTAAACTCAACATAAAAAAGGGCTCGTATAATTACGAGCCCTTTTTTTATTTTAAAATCAGACCTAGTCCTGCGATTTTCGGTAACTGAATTTTACCATCAATTAAAAGTGGCGCTTCGAAAGGATTATTTTTTACCATCCATGGGCTGTCTAGGTCGCAGTAATCTACTTGAGGCGCAAGCGCAGCGGCAGCGTAAATTCCGCAAGACGTTTCGCTCATACAACCCATCATTATTTTTAAATCTAAGGCACGCGCCTTGGCAATCATTTTTTGTGCTTCGGCAATACCAGTAGATTTCATTAATTTAATATTGATGCCATGAAATGCATTCGCAATATTTTCAATATCGTATAAGCGTCTGCAAGATTCGTCTGCAAACAATGGTAAAGGAGATTTTCCTTTTAACCATTCCATATCTGCCAGCTGGTTAATTTCTAGCGGCTGTTCGATGATATGTACATTTTGAGAAGCCAACCATTCAATCATTTCCAACGCATGTTCTTTGCTGCCCCATCCTCTGTTTGCATCAACATAAATGGGCTTATCGCTGATTGACCTAATGGTATTGATAATGGCTTGATCTTGATCAGAGCCTAGTTTTACTTTGATAAAATGAAAGGGCGCCGCATCTTTCATTTTGATAGCAATAATTTCGGGATGATCGATGCCTATGGTAAAAGAGGTGAAGGGCATTTTCGCAGGATCAGAACCAAGCAATTCGTAACATGGAATTCCTTTTATTTTAGCAATTAAATCGTGAAGGGCAATATCTATAGCCGCCTTTGCAGCATGGTGCCCTGGCTCAATATTATCAATATACTCAATGATGGACAAATATTCGCTTGGCTCAAAATTTCTTAAACTTACTTTCGCAAAAAAGTGACTTGCGCTTTCTTGTGTTTCTCCTAAATAGGGCGGCATAGAAGCTTCTCCATATCCAATCAATCCTTCGTATTGCAAGCGAACCAATGCAATTGGAGTATTGGTTCGAGAAAAGTTTGAAATACTAAAAGGGTAATTTAATTCTAGCGAGAATGGTTCTGTGTGAAATTCGATCATAGCTTTTCTATAAAATCAATACAATTCAAATCATTTATTACTTTTGTAAATATAGATTATGCAAGAGACATTATACAATCCATTTATCAATTTTGAGTTTAGGGCTAACACCTGCTTTTTGACTGGCGAAAAACTCGAGGAGGCAAGCGCTCCATTATATATATTTCCTGAATGGCTAATGGATGCTTTTGCGTTAAAAGAGCAGCCTTTTAAATTATTAGACGAAAGCTATACCACTTACGGAAAACTAAGCCTGCCTTGTAGCCAAAAAGCGAAAGAAAAAATAGCATTGCTTCAAAAGGAAGTGGCCATTGCTTTTGAAAATCCAACAGGTCTTGCACAAATTTCGGAATGGACCTTATTTTTTTGGTCTGGTTTAATTTCTTACGGTTTAATTTATAAAGAAGTAAAGCACGGCCTTATTAACCAACAAAGAGGAGAGACTTTTGATTTATCGCCAGCCTTAGTCGAAAAA
>CAIKLP010000069.1 GCA_903828245.1 uncultured bacterium
CGATTAACCGCTTCTATCATCGCTTTCAACGCTTTTGTGGTATCCATCGGAATACCTTTTAAAAGAGCATCGGCAATTACGGGAATACTATGGTTGCCAATCATACAATAGGTTTCGTTAGCCGCCAATTCCCATATGGGCAATAAGCCGCCTTGTTGGTATTGTGTAAGAAAAGTATGAACAAAGGCTTGTGTATTTTTTCGATCGATTAAAGCTAGCAAGGGATGTGTAGCTCTGTAGGTATCCCATAAAGAAAAAACAGAAAAATAAGGCGTAGCACTTTTGTGAATTTTAAAATCGCGACCAAGATAAGCGCCATCAACATCTTGATAGGTATTTGGATTTAGAAAACTGTGATAGAGCGCCGTATAAAAAACTACTTGCTCATCGTGCGTTCCGCCAGCTACTTCTATTTTAGAGAGTACACTATCCCATGCTTGTTCTTGTTGCTGCACTAAGCGCTTAAAATCGAAGGCTGGAATTTCGCTTTGCAGATTGCGTTTAGCACCATCCATACTTACTGCAGAGATGCCTACTTTTACAAAGAGGGTACCTACTTTACCAAATGATAGTATTGCTTGGTTTGCATTTTGTAACGTAATTTTTTGTTGTGCTGTGTGCCAATGAATGCTCGTATCGTTGCCAGCTTTCAAGGCATAGCCTTCCATAGCATGATCAAATACCGCATAAAAATAAATGCGTTGCTGATGGGCCCATCCTTTAGAGTAGCGATAGCCGCGAATAGTATGATCGTCTACCCATTCCATATGATTTTTTAATAGTGGATCTCTATGCGTTAAATCAATATGTACATAGGCATTTTCAGTTGTCGGAAATTGATATTTATGTAGGGCACTGCGCGTGCTACTCGTAAGCGAAACCTTTGTTTTATAACGATTTAAATAAGTGCTATAATAACCAATGCGTGCCTGTTCTTTTGATTTTGGAAAAGAAGATGCTATGTTTAGTTTATTAAAACTAAAGCTATTAGTAGTAGGTGTAAATAAGACATCGCAATAATCGCCAATGCCGGTGCCACTCAAATGGGTATGCGAGAAGCCATAAACAACCGTATCGGAATAATGGTAACCACTACAGCCATCCCAACCCTCTAATCGGGTATCGGGGCCAACTTGTATCATGCCATAAGGCTTGCTTGGTCCGGGGTAGGTATGTCCGTGGCCACCAGTGCCTATGAAGGGATTCACTAAAGATGAGTAAGGAGTAGATTGTGCCTTTGCAAAAAAGGATAAAAGAAAAATACAATAACGAAGTTTTAAAAAGTAGCGCATAGAATAAAAATTAAAAAATAAAGATAGGAAAATAGCTAAAAATAGGACTATAGTGGTATGAAATTAATATTAAAAGCTCACGGAAACATAAAACGATGTTATCCTTGATTTACAGTTGCGGATTACGAAGAAGTGAATTACTAAATTTAAAGCCAATCGACATTGATTCCCAAAGAAATATTGTAATCATTAGACAATCAAAAGGCAGAAAAGACCGAATCGCGCCATTATCAAGTAAAATATTAGACATGTTGCGCGAATATTACAAAATACACAAACCCAAAACATGGCTTTTTGAAGGAAAAACAGAAAACACACCTTATGACGAAAGAAGTTTGTCAAATGTTTTAAAACAAGCGCTAACCAAATGTAAGATAACAAAACCAGTAAGTTTACATTGGTTGCGACATAGTTATGCAACTCATTTACTAGAAAGCGGCACAGATTTAAGATACATTCAAGAGCTTTTAGGTCACAGCAGCAGTAAAACAACAGAGATTTACACCCATGTAAGCACCAAAAATTTACAAAAAATAAAAAGTCCATTTGATGATTTGTAAAATAATTTAGATATATTTGATTAGTTTATATATAGCCATTTTATGGCACAAAGCCTTCTAAATATGGGTTGCTATGTATGATTTTATGGCTGGTATAAATAAGTTATAAGTAATTTTAAGACAGACCACAATATTCAATAAATATGACTGAAAGAAAAGATATATATGATTCTTTGAAGCTGAAATTGGAAGCTGTGGGATTTGAATTTGAAAAAGAGCAAAAGCCACACCTTCAAAATAGAAAAGAGAATGAACTGAAATTTATTCATCCTCAATTAATCAAAAAATTAGAGGAAGACGGATATAAAGTAAACGCTAAGAAATATTATATAAAACCACTTTCTGACGAGCTTGATTCTGAAATCGGTTTTGTTACAGGCAAATCATCCCCATTTTATACAACATCAATTTTTAGCAAACCAAATTCTACTGATTCTTTCGATAAAACTTTAGCATGGACAAACAGAGATGGTGATTCAGCTTTGGATGCATTATTAATCTCGATTAAAGATTACTTGAATACACCAACCAATTTTAGTGGAAAAAATACCAATTCTTTTCTTTTCGCATGGAATCCAAATAAATGGGAATGGACTGATTTAAATGAAAGCATTGACCATCTTGAGAATGTAGGATATGTTGAGCGAAGATGGAGTTGTGGAAACTCTAAAAGCATAAAAAAAGGTGATAGAGTTTTTCTAATTAGACTTAGCGAAGAACCAAGAGGAATTATGGGTAGCGGTTTTGCAAAGTCTTCATATTATGTTGCTCCACATTGGGACGGGACAAAAGGAAAAACTTCTAATTATATTGATATCGAATTTGATATCTTAATCAATCCTATTAAAAATGTTCTATTTGATAAATCACTTTTGGACAATGTAGATCCTCAAAATTTACAACAATGGTTTCCTCAACAAAGTGGAATTTCTATTAAAGCAGAAGTTATTGATGCACTTGAATCAAAGTGGTTTGACTTCATTACAGAAAATAAATATATCAGAAACAGCTTTGTATCAAATGATGTTCTAACAGATATTAAAGAAACATTTAGAGAAGGCAAATCGAAAGACATTATTCAAACTCGATACGAAAGAAATCCGGAAGCACGTAAAAGATGTTTGACACATTACGGATATTCTTGCAAAGTTTGTTCTTTTAATTTTGAAAATCATTTTGGAGAAGTTGGGAAAGGATTCATTCATGTCCACCACATAAACCAAATATCAGAAATCGGAAGAGAATATGAAATTGACCCAATAAAAGATTTAATTCCCGTTTGCCCTAATTGCCACTCAATGATTCACTCAAAAAGACCAGCATTTACAATTGACGAAATAAATGAGATTAGAAAAAACTACTTATAACAGCACCTACAAAAAATTGGCGGTTCAGTGGTTAAATGAAGCGTTGTGCTTCGTATCAAGTTCAGTGGTGGCAGACAGTTTTCGTCTCCGAAATCGCCAACTTCTTCTAGCTGCAAACCGTTAGCGGGCATTGTGGCAGACATTTCCAAAACTTGACAAATAAATCATAATTTGATAATGACAGACATTAAAATAAATTGGCAACCAGAAAATTTAGAGAATGAATTAGTTGAAATTGTTCCTCTACGTGAATCAGATTATAATAAATTGTACGACGTCGCATCAGACCCATTAATTTGGGAACAGCACCCTGCAAAGGACAGATATAAAAAAGAAATATTTCAATTGTTTTTTGACGGAGCAGTATTAGGAAAAACCGCATTTCTAATAGTTGAAAAAAAGACTGGCAATATTATTGGCTCAACACGTTACTATGACTATATGCCAGACAATTCGAGTATTGCAATTGGTTATACATTTCTTGCAAAGGACTATTGGGGTGGACAATTCAACAAATCGACAAAAAAAATATTGCTTGAGTATGCCTTTAAATTCGTAGACAAGGTTTACTTTCATATTGGAACTACTAATATTCGCTCTCAATTAGCAATTAAGAAAATAGGAGCTAAAAAATTGGGTGAAATGAATTTTGAAAATAATGGTCAGCAATTACCACATTATGAATATCTAATTGAAAAAGAAAACTGGGATACTCAATAAAAAAATGGAATCGACAACATCGACTTTACTTGAGACAGCAGATGAAAATAATAATTATAAAAAAGAACAACGACCCGCTAACAGCACCTAAAGAAAAATGCGGAGTTCGTGCAAGTTGCAAGCGCATTTTTTCAGCGGCAGAAAGTTTTGGCGCTTGCCATTCACTTCGGAACATTTTATATCTTTAGTGCGGTAAGACAGTGAAGTGCTTTTAATTCCGCACTTTCTTTAGCTGCCAACCGTTATGCCTCATTGTAGGGCGACACAAAAAACAGACAAAAATCAAGAATGAAGAAAGCTATAATAATTGGGGCGACATCTGGAATAGGTAAAGGA
>CAIKLP010000070.1 GCA_903828245.1 uncultured bacterium
CCCATGCACCAAAAATTTCTACCTATGCTTATGGCGAAGATTATCATTTTGTCGTAAAAAATAAATTAAAATCATTACTTGCTATTCTCCAAACAGAAATTGGAAATGTGAATGCAAGGGTTTTTGTAGACTCCGCTCCGATCATGGAAAAAGCATGGGCCCAACAATCGGGTATAGGTTGGATTGGAAAAAATGCCAATCTAATCAATCAACAAAATGGCTCTTTCTTTTTTCTCGCAGAGATTATTATTGACATAGACTTAAGCTACGATGCTCCAGTTACAGACCATTGCGGCACTTGCACAAAATGCATAGACGCATGTCCAACAGAAGCCATTGTTGCACCTTATGTGGTTGATGGTAGTAAATGTATTTCCTATTTTACAATTGAATTAAAAAATGAATTTCCAAAAGAAGTGAAAGGTAAATTTGATAACTGGATGTTTGGTTGTGATGTTTGTCAAGATGTATGTCCTTGGAATAAATTTGCCAAACCACATCAAGAAAAATTATTTGAACCTTCAACAGCTTTGTTATCGATGAACAAAAAAGAATGGGAAGAAATTACAGCAGAAACTTTTCAGGTTTTATTTAAAAATTCGGCTGTTAAAAGGACTAAATTCGAAGGGCTTAAACGCAATATTAAATGGCTTTAAGCTAAATTCTAAAAATAAAAAAGGCCGCTAAATTTAGCGGCCTTTTTTATTGAATTGCTTTAAAATTACTTATTGATAACTACTCTTTGTGTAATAACTAGATCGTTGTATTTCACATGAGAGAAATAAATTCCTGGTGCAATACTTGTTGGTACTACCATTTGAATATTGTTTATGCCTGTTTGCATTCCATCATATTGGGTTGTTTGAATTACCTGCCCAAGCACATCTACTAGTTGAATTTCAACATCACCTTGAGAAGGCAATGACAACATATAATTGATTGCATTAGAAGTTGGATTAGGGAATGGACCCGCAGCAACAAAACCGACTGCTTTAGGATCGTTGATGCCTTGTCCACATGGTGCAAACGGAAACACATACATGGTAAGTGTATCATTTGATTGATTTAAATCATCTTCTACATCGCTTAAATACGTACTTAACACCCTTACCGCTGATGGATCGCAATCTAATACGTCATCGAAAATGTGAGAAACAACTTCTTGAGGTGCAATAGACGAGGAAATTAATTCTGTTTTAGTAACAGTACCATTTTTGCCGCCTCTAATAGTATAATTAACATTGAAGTTTGAAATAGTATCCGTACCTGTATTTTTAATCAATACAGTAACCGGTGTAAATTGCTCTACCGTACTGTTTACAGGCGACACATAAGCATCCATCTTACCATCTGTAATACTAGAGATAGAAGAGAAGAAAGTGCTTGTCAACACATTATTTAAAGGCGTGGTATCATTCAACAAATAAGCTTCCACTCTTAATGTGTAATTTCCTGTTAAAGTAGGCGTGATTTCAGTTTCAAATGTATAGGTTAATAAATCGGCAGGTAATAATGGACGGTATGGCTCTTCCACTGGAATTACCTCATTTGCCATTTCCACATTATCTACAAAATACTTCACATTTAAACCAGAAACTTTACTTAAGCCTATGTTTTTCACTGAAATTGTGACAGGAATTTTAGTAGGATAAACTTCTGGCGGAGGTAATGGATTATCTATACTTTCGATTTTCACATCTCCCAATACCACAAATTCATCCGCTCCAATATCAGGGAATTTTGGATCCCTAGTTTGGCCTTCAATATCTTTTGTAATTTCTGGAATGACTACACCAGCCGCATCTAAGAAAGTATTGGTTACTTTTAAATTAGTTGTAGTAAAATAATCAGGATCTACCGATACGCCGTTTTCATCTTTTAAATAAACATCTTTGTATTCGTCAAATGTTAAATAATCAAATGAATTAACCCTAGCAAACAAGCCAGTTTTGGTGGCCATATTGTTATTATCAGAGGTGTCTATTGAATTAGGATTGTCAATCAATAATGCAAACCCATTGTTAGAATTATATATCGAATTGTTCAACATGCGAACACCTTTCGTATTGAAGTCCATTTTTAAAGCCGCGCTATTTACAGAATTACCATCGTAATTAATAGAGTTATTATAAAGCATTAATGGATAGACTTTATCTAATGTTAATCCATATCCATCCATACCTAGCCTGAATCCTCCACCAATCATATTATTGCTAACTAATAATCCATTCACACCTAATACATCATTCAAAGACACTCCTACCGAAGATGCATTGGTTATTTTATTATTTGTTATACGAGTATCCTTTCTGTCTATAATAACACTGATTCCCATTGAATTCAATTGATTCTTACGCATGATCACTTGGTTTTGATCTATTGAAGTGACATCAACATTACTGGTAAAAATTCCATAATTAGCCGCTCCTTCAATAATATTACTATCAATTGTTACATCAAAATCTCTGAGGTATTGACTCGCCCCCCTTATACCAATTCCTATGGCGCCACCATAAATCTTATTGTTGATGATCCTAATGTTAGATCCACCAATTCCTGAAGAAGTAATACTTGCAGAATCAGAAGTAGTTATACCATAAATATTTGGACTAGTTGAACCGGTATCCATTTTAATAATACAATCTTTTACTAAAATATTTCTTGCATCCGCAGTAATTTGAATAGCAGCAGAACCAGCAATAGAAGTACTTGCATTTTTCAAAGTCATGTTCTTTATGTGTACATAACTTGACCTATTCAATCGAATAATGTTACGTAAGGTTGAGCCACCTGCACCATTGCTATTGATGATAACGTCTGCTGCATTTCCTGTTTCAGACTTAAACAATACTAAATTTGTGGCGGAAGTATTTTTAGGATTTCCAATAGTAAACCTTTCATTGTAAGTTCCGGGTCTTACGTTAAAAGTTACTGGACCGGTAATACCACATGCCAAAGAAGCCGCAGCATCTGTAAATGTTGCATACGATGGACTTGTTCCTCCAATGGTATACACTCCAGTTTTTAAACCAGTACAAATGATATTTTGTACAGTATCGTTGCTCGTAACCGGATCACCTGTTACCCTATTGCTAGGATCAATTCTAACAGCAAACTGATAAGTCGTATTTGCCGATGCATTGAATGTTGTTGTAAAGCTATATGTCAAAGAAGAATAGGCAGTGTCTAAAGAAGTAGCCGTGTTCACTGTTGGTGTAAATGATTCTCCAATAGTAGGTACCCAAACTCCAGGGGTTGACGAGTACTGTAATTTTACGGTATTGCCATTTAAACTGGTACTACCCAAATTCATAATTTTAACTTTGATCGTATTTGGATCGGTACTAAACACCAATGGTTGAATTGCTACCAAAGCCATATCTTTTGCATTTAAGATAAACTCATCAGCGCCAATATCTGTATTTAATGGGTTTCTACTTTGCTTATCAATATCGACTGCAATTGCAGGGATGAACACCCCTTTGTTGTCAATTAATGGATTGGCAGTATGTAAATTAAATACTGAAGTAAATTGCGGATCTATTTCTAACGATTTTGTTTCAAAACCAATCATGGCTTGTTTTAAACTAGTTAAATTTAACCTATCTCCTCCTGTTGAACCATAATATGCATAATTACCAGTTGTTGAATTGGCATCGGTATAATATATATTATTATCTGAAGCTCTTATAGATGTTTGATTGGTAACATAAAAAGCATATCCACCTGCAGGGTTGTAAAAAATATTATTTAATAAACTTACATTTACACCTGCAGCTAAGAAAAATGCAGATGATGTAGTAGGCAAAGTTACTGGTGCTTTATCATAATAAACAGAATTATGATATATGTTTATTTTATTGACTTCATTTAAATAAATACCTGCCCCACTTCCTATTGTTTTAAAACGACCCCCTATCATGTTATTGGAAACAGTTAAAGCGGTAATACCTTCAACTGCAGATAAATTAATTCCCCTAAAGCCGGAGTTGATTACTTTATTTCCATTTACTAAACCATTTGATTTTGAACCTGAAATTTTTATTCCTTCCGAACTCACACTTGAATTCACTTTCATGATAATGGAATTCCAACTTACCGAATTAATATTATTGTTTAATGTATTGATACCAAATCCATAAGTGGAGTCAATTTTATTATTGTAAACAACCATACCAACAGATTTATTTGCTCCCGATTGTCCAATAAATTGAATACCCGCTAGTCCATTTTTTATGGTTGAATTTTTAATGGTCAAAAAATCTGCTTTTATCGAACTGTCAATTCTAGTTTTAAATGAAGCAATAACTCCATATTTAAAATCACTAGAATTGGAAGAATTTGGCATATTAATGATACAACTATCAATAGTTACATAATTACTTCCTGTTGTTATATGAAAACCAGATGCATAACTAGATGTTGATAAATTTGTTAAGGTTAAATTTTTGAAATTCACATAATCTGCACCAGCTAATTGAATGACATAATGATTGATTTGATTCTGATTTACGATTGGATTTTGGATAATAACATCAGCAGCATTTCCAGTAAAAGATCTAAATGTAATGGGTTTTATATCTGAAGCCCCTTTGATGACTGGCAATGAAAATGGAGTTGTATATGTGCCTGGATAAATATCAAAAACGGTAGGTCCACCTACACCACAATCGAAGGCAGCCAAAGCTGATGCAAATGTTGGATAGTTTTTAGAGCCAGTTGGGCCACCAATTGTATATCTACCATTCAAACCAACACATAGTGGAATAATAATGGTGTCATTGTCAAACCAAGTGTCGCTAGGGTATGCAGGCTCCACTCTAATCTCTAATGTATATAGACCAGGAGAAGGTATTACCCAGGGAGTTGATAAATTAAATACTTGTTTAGAATAGGATAAACTTAATTGGGTTAAAGTGAATGAATCTACCGGATTAAATGGTCCGTTATTGATACGATACTTTATAGCCATTTTGTGTCCGTTCACACTATTAATTGAAAGTAAACCATCGTTTTTAATTACAACTGGAATTACGTTAGAACCTTCTCGAGGCACAAAGTTTTTATCTAATCCAAAAACTTCTAAATCATGTGGACTTCTAATTACTTCATCGGCACCTACATCAGGCATTTCAGGATCTCGTGGGTGATTTTCAAAATCAAAAGTGATGAATGGCAAAATATAAGCTTTTCTGATTAACCCTTTGTTATTTAATCTTAAATTAGTGTTAGAAGGAAAATTTGGATTCAAATTAAATGATTGTCCATTTTTGCCTGTTGCAGTTTTCAAAGCAGTTAAAGTAGCACATTGCGTTGAACCAATTATAGCCAATCTTGTACCTGCCGTAATAAAATAATTATTGTAATTAAAGGTATCAACTGCTGTTAACGATTTAATGATTACAGTAGCTGCTCCTAAAGAAGTATGGAAAATATTATTCTTAATAGAGATTCTAGAAGTAGGTCTATCAGCAGTATGTTCTATTACAAAACAAGCATTTTCGAGGTTGAATGCACTTGAATAAAAAATGGTGTTGTGCAAAAACTGTATGCTTTTAGAAAACTCCACATGAATACCTCTAGAAAAAGAAGCTTTAGTAGTTCCAGAAATAATATTATTATAAACATAGGCAGCGGAACCACCATTAACATTATTAAAGAACATACCAAAAGTACCGTAGTTTTTAATCTGATTATTATAAAAACCAAAATTACCAGCTGCATTACGAACTCGAATTCCAAATTGTGCTTGACTTGGATCGGGGCGAATGGTAATTTGATTGTTGGCAATTAATGGAATATTATTATAATCTACATCAATACCACAAATAGAAGCATAAATTTTATTGTTATTGATTTTGTTCCCTTTACAAGGCTTTAAAGTACTTTCCCCTAATAACCTAATGGCAAAAGCGCCACCATAAAAGGTATTATTCAGAATACTATTGTAATTTGCGCAATTAGCTAAACCTGAAGTATTGTTAATATCTGATGATACAATACCAATAGCATTTCCATTAAAAATAGTAAATGTCGAATCCAATTTTAATATACAACGGTTAATAGAATTGTAATCAGCAGAAAGTTTAGTATTGTCTCTATTATATGTTAAATGAAATACAGATGCGAAAGAATTTGTTGAAGATAAAACTCTATTATTCTCTATAGTTAAGTCTTGAAATGAAACATATCTGCAACCCTCTAATCGAATAACTGAATTATTATATAATGTATTATCCCCGTCGTCAACAATAGTTACATCAGCAGCCCTGCCTGTTTCCGATTTAAATACGACTACATTCTTTGCAGAAGCGCCTTTAAATGGTTTTATTACTATGTTTTCGTTGTAAATACCTGGACGAATATTAAAAGTCACACGACCTATAACTTCGGACTTGGCACTTGTTAATTCTGTAACGGCTTTTTGAATGGAAGAATAATTCGCATTATTTCCACCAATGGTGTAAATACCGCTTAAGTATTTAGTTTGTGCTTGCGCAAAAAAACTACAAATGCATAAGACAAATGCAAATAGGCTGATCAAGTTTTTCTTATTCATGTATTCTATTATTAAATTCTATTTCGCGTTTTTTTATTGATTGATTTTTACAAATCTTCCATTGTGGAATTTCTGACCTGACTTCAAGACAAACAAATAAGTCCCTTCTGCTAAATCAGTAATATCCGAATTGATCTTCACAAAACCTTCCGATAAACCATCCTGTTTTTTCGAGTACACTTTTCTACCCATAATGTCAAATATTGTCAAGTCTATTGCACCTGGCTTATCTTGATACATGACAAAATTAATTTTCGAATTTGAAGGATTTGGATATGCAGAAAAATATTCAGAAACATTATTTACATCCACACCTGTAATTGTAGAAACGGTAATACAAGTGCTGTCGTTTTCTGGAATCACATCATCATTTAAACTTGTATAAGAACAAATTTCAAAAATTACGGCAGAATCTGGATCAATTTGATAGCTGAAATCAATGTCGTTGATTTGATTCATTTTTAATTGCGTAGTAATTTGTTTCACTTCTTTAACCTTACCATTCACAACTAAAGTTGCTTTGTAGCCATAAGCAGTTAAATTACCATAATTTAAGATGCGCACTTTTACAGGTGTGATTTGTTTTAGTGTTATATTATTTAAAGGTGTGATAAATTGTGAAACTCCAATGTCAGAAGTATCTTTTGAATACAAAGTATAACGAATGGTATCGTTCAAAGTATTGAAGTCGTTATTGATCACATTACCCAATGTATCTGTCTTCTTTATTTCAGTATAAGCAGTTAAAATATGTTTACCACCTACCCTGGTAGCAAATTTCTTTTTGAAAATAATACTCAAAGAGGAATCTGGCATCAATGGAGAAATAACAACAGTAGAATCGATAAGCTGCTCATCTAATTTATATTTTGCTTTAAAAGTGGAAAGCTTAACCGAGCCTACATTTTTTACTCTAACCCAAACCAATACACTGTCTTTAAAAGAGGAATTTTGAAAAGGCTTGATGATGGCGTTCATTTCTACGTCAAAGCCAGGAATAAATTCGTCAGCACCTATATCTGGTTTCAGTGGATTTCTGACATCTCCATCTATATCCACTGATATAACAGGACTAGACACACCTTCACCATTTAATGCAATATTGTTTACATGCAAATCTAAATTACTCCTGAATAATGGATCAAATTGCTTAGTATGAATAGCAGTAAAAGCTACGCCTGGCTCTAAACTTAATGAATTAATATCTTTAAAAACCTTCCCTTCCCACCTAACAAAAGAGGAATCTTTGGTATATAATACATTTGATAGTGCTTCGTAAATTTCTTCTAAACTTCCCGGTTCTGTTTTAAAATCTATGGCATAGCCCTTCCCTTTATTTGCAATAATATTATTGTAAATATTCATGCTATTTGATTTATATATTCTTAAAGCCGCCGAAGAATCAGAAGCCCCATCATACAATAAACTATTATTAATGATGTCAATAGAACCCGAAGAATTAATGCCTTTTGAAGGGAAGGCACCAGTATTTCGAATAGCCATCGCTTGATCACCATTTTTGCCATCAGAAATATTACCGCCAGCAAACATATTATTTGCTATCAAACCACGCGAAATTGTCCTACAACTATCCATCATGAAGGAAGCATTACCAGCATTAGTAACAGTGTTTTCGGTAATTATAAAATCCGTGAGAGCACCGTAAACATTAATTCCCGTGCTTAATGGATTTCCTTTACGCATGTTGATCTTGTTTTGACTGATGCTGTCGATCTGTGCAAAGAAAATATCAATACCAGCTGTATTTGTTTTATCAAAAGTACAATTCACTACTTGATTAGGCCCCCTTGTAGCATTGTCTTTAGTACCAATAAAACGCACACCAAATGCACCCCCATGGAAATTACAATTCCTAACCACATTGTTATTGGCCGTAGCAGGATCTGTTAATGCAATTGTACCTGAACCCAATACGCCAACAATCGTGTTAATTATTGAAATGCTATCAAAATAAAAATCGCAACCATCAATGGTATTATAACTTGCACTATCTGCTAAATGAATACCAGAGGCTCTTGCAATAGCTGCACTTTTAAATGTTAGGTTTTTAAAAGTAATGAATCTTGCACCTGCAATTTGCGCCACATGGTGTTCTGTTTGAATACCAGTATTTGAATATTGTAAAATAACATCTTTCGCATTTCCAGTAGATGAAGTAAATGTTACGGTAGTATCTTTTCTTGTTTTAATTGGTGGGATTGAGAACCTTTCAGTATAAGTGCCTGGCGAAACTTTAAATACAATAGATGAATCAAAACCACATATTAAAGCAACAATTGCTTGAGAAAAATTAGAGAAATCTTCTGTTCCATTATTACCAATCGTATAATCACCCTTTTCTAAACCTACGCATAAATCTTTACATATAGTTTCGTATTGGTAAATGGTATCTAAAGGTAATCTGCATGAAGGGGCAATTCTTACACATAGTGGAATTACTAAAAAGTCTTTCTTTAAATGTTTTAAATTAAAGGACACCACTTGCTCATCGTATCTGCCTTTTAATTCGTTTAATTGAACAGTTTGATTCCCTTTCCAAGTTTTACCAGAGTCAACAGAATATTCTAAACAAATAGATTGAGCAGTTAAATTTAAATTGCCTTCGTTTAAGACAGTTACTTTAAAAGTATTTGTACCATATACTGCTTTTTCATTTACTATATTTAATATACTTACATTATTTGATTCTTTTTCGTATTCAATAGAACCAATATCAGTTACCCTTGGGCTTCTTTTCCTATTATTAAAATCTCTGGCAATACCTTTAACCGGAATACCTTTTTTATCGAAAATAAGCGTATCCGTTAAATTTAAATTGTAACCACTGATAAAGCCAGGATTTAAATTAAAAGAGGTTAAATCTTTTGCTGTACTCAATTGCCAAATAGCAAAAGATTGTTGATCAAGTACTGGATAATAAGCGAACCTCGATTTGTAATCCGATTTATAATTATTATGTTCAAATTCAGAAATTGGATCAGTTGAATTAAAATAAATGGCATAAGGTGCGGGAGTTGTTGCAATAATAGAATCCACTTGTACAATATTGTTAAGTACTTTGATGCCTGTTGGAGTGAAGAATTGTTGAATCGGATTACCTTGGTCATCTAATACTTGAGTCGAATCTCTATCTATGTTTAATGCTGCACGCTTTCCATTGTATCGGATCGAATTATAATAAATGCCAATATTAGATGAACGTTTTACTAAAATAGCACCCGTATTTGGAGTATTTGAATTACCAAAATTATGAGTTATCCAATTGTTAGCGATAATTAATTTGTTATCATCAAAAGCATCAATTCCAAAAACTTTAATACCTACCCTATTTGAATTTTTTATGGTATTAGCATTTATTAATCCGCCTTCTCCTGCATAGTTATATGAGATAGTAATGCTCGAATCGGTTACGGCTCTAGGTGTTAAGGTATTGAAACCTATACGTTTGATGTTATTATATAAAGTATAAATGCCATTTTGATAAAAATCTCTTATATTATTACTATCAATAATATTATTGACATCATAATCTAATTGAGATGAACCTAACATAGCAACTCCCGCATACCCGCCTATCAATTCATTCCTAACAATTATATTATTAGAACCATTTTTAGCACAAGACACAGGATCGTTAATATCTAGCTTATTAGTCGATGTAAATGCTATTGGATAGAAAAATTTAGTCTTTAAAGTGTTGTTTACTTCAACTTTACAACCATCAATAACTACCGACTGAGCATTTCTAGTGAAGTGTATGCCTGTTCCAAAAGTAGTTCCTGTGTTTTTGATGTTTAAATTTTTAACTCTCAAAAAGTTGGAAGACTGCAATCGAAGTGTATAATGTAATTTGCTATTATCGCCAACTGGTGTTGCAGGTTGTTGCAAAACCACATCTGTATTGTTCAATGTATTGTAGGGTAAAATATTCAAATAAGGCGAATCAAGTGCAACCAAATATTTTGGAACAACCACTCTTTCTAAATATGGACTCGATGCAGGGTGCATGTAAATAAATGTTTCACAGGCAATGCCAGTCCTATTTGAAATGTCATCGATTGCCGCTTTTAATGAAATGAAATACCTAGTGGTGTCGGTATTAGGCAACCTTGATGGAAAACCAACATAATAATTGCCACCAATTCCTACGCCCAAATCGGCGCACCTAGTATTATTGGTAAATACCGTATCTTCCTTTAAGGTTTTTGTAACTAAATCGACACAAACTTGGTAGCTAGCATAGTCGGTGATAATAAATGGTTTTTTAAAATTATAAATTTGCTCAGAGCCAATAGTTTTCATAGTTAATTTCACAGTATCTCTACCAGTTGCGATATAACTATCGTTTCTTACTTCATAAGTTAAAATAACCGAACGACCTGCTAATGAATACTTACCCCTGTTTCTTAGGACAACCGAGAGCACGTTTGGTTTACAAGCACTCAACAGTGGATTTCTAATTTGGTTGATATCTAAATCAATTAATGGAATGGTAAATTCATCACAACCTATATCAGGCGTTTTAGATTTCCTAGGGTCTAAATCGAAATCTGTTTTTACTTCGTAGTTTCCCGCTTTACTTTCTACATTTGGATCGTAGGTATGCAAATCGTATGGTAATTTTTCGAATTTAACTGACAATGCTAGGGATTTACGATCTCTTGTACTATTGTTATTGTCTACTTTAAATGAAGAAAGAGCAGATTGTGATGTTTGTGTTTTTTGAGCGAAAGTATAATTCTTATCTGCATTAGCTCCATTTAAATCTGACCTACGTTTGATTAAAATTAACGGAGTTGTTTTACTTGGATAAGTTGTATAATATAAATTGCTTTCTGAAGCAGTCAAACCATTATTTGGGGCCCTACCTGCACCTTTTGTTTTAGTATAATAATCTAATGTAATCGCACCATTGGTAGAATATAAAATATTATTAAATGATTCGATGTTTGTATTAGTACTACCGATAGACATACATCTTGCCACAGTAGCATTAATGGTAAGAGAACCGGTTCGGGGTGCATCCATTAAAACAGTATTGTTGATGATTGAAATGCCCAAAGAGCTATTTAAATCGATACCACATGTTGTAATACCAGGAGTTGTGAAACCACCAGCAATCATATTATTGGCAATCACAAAAGTAGACTTTTTAGCGCCAAGAGGTTTATCACTTAAACAATTTTTTACCGTAATCCCTTGCCAAGTAATATCGTAAATTTTATTTCCAGAAATTTCATTAGTAAATTCTCCTTTACGATCGCCTAAGAATTTAACTTCAATGGCATTGGCATTTAAATCCATACCAAATTTACCTGTAATCACATTATTTAAAATTCGTGTATCAGCATACTCCAAATAAACTCCCGTTTTATGAAAACTGGCAATGATATTTTTTGAAATTATATTTCCTAAATCCCTTTGTGAAGTATCTAAACCATACATTGCTATACCAAAATAACCCCCTAAGATTTTATTTTTTACAATGATATTGTTACTGGAATTGATGCCATAAGGCGTAGTCATTAGTGTCCCTAACTTACTAGAAACAATTCCTACTAATGTAGTTGGGTAAGAGGATTGTGTAGAGTCAATTCGAATCACACAATTTGAAATGGTATTGTATTTTGCATTTCCAGCAAATTGTATACATGAGCCATTTGAAATACTCGTATTTTCAATAGTTAATTCATCCAATGTGATGTATTGTGCATTATTCATCAATACCGTTGCATGGTTTTCGTTGGTTCCTCCTCCGAAAGTTAATTTGGTATTACTTGCACTATTCAAAGATTTAAATGTGATGGTATTGATTGAAGAGGAATTTCTGATTTTCCAGAGATAAACTTGATCTTTATATGTACCATCTGCTAATTCAATAATGGTTGTACCTGCTACTCCACATTTTAAATACTCATAGGTTTGTTGTAAACTAGAAAAAGTACTATCATTAGGAATTTTATTTCTATCAATTAAAAAAGTCCCACTTAAACCAACGCATACATCTATGGTTAAAGAATCGTTGAATCGACGGTCATCTAGAACTGGTGTAGTAGCAAAATATACTGTGAATTTAAAACTTTGGTAATTGGGTCTATTAACCCAATACTTTGCAGGTACTGTAAAACCCTCAGTGGTAAAATAACCAGACAAACTCGAGAAGGTATGCTCAATAGCAGAGTCTATATCATCAATTTGATCTACTCCATTGATTTTATACATAAAATACAATTTCCTATTTGTAGCAGAGTTTGGCCCTTGGTAACGAACATATATTTTCCAAGGGGTTGGTTTTTTATACTTGAATACATCTGGTGTTACCCCAATAATAGCAAAATCGTCTCCACCTGGACCAAACTCATCACAACCTATATCAGGAGGATTGTTTGTATCCCTCAGTTCATTATCATAGTCTACGGAAACTACAGTAGTTGCTGCAGAATTTCCTTTTTGATTAATTTCTGAGGATAATGTATGCAAATCTGTTGGCGAAAAAAAGAATGGGTCTTTACTTATACTTAATAAATTTTGACCGTTAGATGCAGTTATCAACTCCCGTAAATTAATTCGAGGCAAACCATTCCAATAGGTAAAACCAGAAATCGGATTAGAAATGGTATCCAATTTAGCAACAAAATAATCGTTATTATTTATTGCAATTACCGGGTTTGAGGCAGCAGCTGCAGCATTGTAAAGTGCATAACCGAAATTAGCATTGTAAAAAATATTGTTAAATATTTTAATAGGGTTACTTGAAGCAGAGCCGGAACCAGAAATATGACATGCAGTGGTATTATCAGGTATATTAATATTGGTTGGTGCATCCATTCGGACAGAGTTAAAATACACATTTAACCAACCACAACCATTGATCGAAAGACCTTGCGGTAAATCGCTTCCAGTTTTATTACTAAAGAAACCACCTGCTATCATGTTGTTCGATAAATTGACCGATCTGAATGTAGGTGTACCAGTTCCGGTGACGGCATTCATATAAATACCATATTGTCCGGCACCAGTAACATAATTGAATGTAATCTCAATATCACCAGGAGCAGCAGTACTAATGTTTAGCAAATAAAAACCAGCAGATTTTAAATCAGCAGAAGGTCTTAGTGTAATTTTATTCTTCTTGAGTTTTAGATTGGTTAAATTATTAACATAGATTCCATAATATGAAACTTGATTGATGGTATTATTTTCGATGACAATTCCAGTATCTCTTGCAGAAGAAGAACTCGAAATTGCGATACCATAATAACCACCAGAAATTAAGTTATTAGTGATTGTTGCAAATTTTCCTGAAGGAGTAGTATTTAAAACATAATTTGGCGCACTACCAATGGCTGCAAATAAAATGCCTGCAAATCCTTTACCATTTGAAATAGAATCGACAGAAATATCGCAATTTGTGATCGTATTATATTTGGCGTCGTTGAACATTTGTACCCCAATTCCAGAAATAATATTTTTATTGACAATTTTTAAGTTGCGCAAGGTTACACGGTCTGCTCCATCTAATTTAATAGAAGTTTGCACATCTGAAGGAGTTACTATATATACATCTCTGCCTCCAGATTGCGATTCTAGTACAACATTTTTGGTTGGTATAACAGAATTATTATAATCAATGGCGGGTAATTCTAATGCATCGAAATAGGTGCCAGGTTTTACCTTTAAAGTTACATCATTTGAAATTCCTGAATAACGAATGGCGTTGAATGCATCTGCAATCGTTCTGTAATTTGCAGGTGCAATACCAACAATTTTGGTTCCGGCAATTGGTGCAGCTGTATATGCCCTAAGCGTGTCATTTGATGCGTCTGCATCAGTTTGGTTATTGGCTTCAAAGGTATAAAACTCAAAGTTTGTCCCAACAATATCGGTGAAAGTAGAAGTTAAAGTAATATTTACGGTAGGAATTTGATTGCTTGGAGAATAAGCAGGTAATACAACTGAACCAGAGAATGTTGACTGTAAAACCCCATTAATTTTCCATCCAATTTTCAAGTTTGTGATTGGAGATGTTCCGTAATTCCTTATTTTTATTACAATTGATTTATTTGGCGCACCCGTATGCGGTGCTAAAGGTGCAACTAAACTATATACACCAATATCCACTGCATTTTGAGAGAATGCAGTTGCACTTAAGGTTAAACAAAAAGTACTTAACAAGATTGATCTTATTAGTTTTTTTGAATTCAATTTAAATTGCTTCATCATAATATGTTATTTCATAGGATATGGCGACTGGTAAAACCAGCAGCCATTCCAAAATTGTTGTATTGTCTTTTTAAATATTATCTCACCAAGTTCACACTACCCGTTTGCGTTCTCACCCTCGAAGTAAGGGTGTAGAAATACGTTCCCACACCAGCACCATCGCCATCCCATTCAAATTCTGGATCTTTAGATTCAAATACTTTTTTACCCCAACGGTTATAAATCGTAAAGCTAAATTCTGGATCGCAGTACACTTTAAATTTATCTTTGATACTGAACACATCGTTCGTGCCATCGCCGTTTGGTGTAAACACATTGGGCAACTCTTCGGTTATATCGGTATTCGGAATTACTTTAAAGCGTATGGTATAGGTATTGGTATCGGTTAAACAAGGTGGATTAGCTGTTTTGAAAACAGCAGTATATACATCATCTCTAATTTGATCACAACTGGTTTCCCAACGGAAGAGTGCTTGTGCTGTTCCAGCGGTTACGGTTTGTTCGAAGGTAGCTAAGTTGCCCGGTATACCACCGTATACATCGCCACTGGTTGCAATCTCAATCGAATCGCCTGGTGTAGCACTAGCCGAAGTTAAGTTTAATTCATATTTCTCTCCAGCCACTAATTGTATCACCGTATCGCCTGTTGCAAATGGGAAGTAAGGAACCAAGTTTGGATTGCGATTTACTTTTACAGTAAATTGGTAACGCGCACTGTCGGCAATTAACCTACAGGCATTATCCCAAGCACCAATTTTAATGGTATAGGCTTGATCGCTAATTAAACTACAATCTAATACCCATTTTAAAAATGTGCGCACCGAATCACTTCCGCTTGCCCTAACAATTTGGGGCAGTGGTAATCGATTAGGTATGCTGGTATAAACCGTATCTAGGGTAAGCACATCTAAACGATTGGTATCTACGGCCGATAGTGGAATGTAGAGCGTATCGCCTGCCTGCAGGTTAAAGAAAGTAGTCGCCGTTGACGAATTAAAAATTGGCGTATAATTTGGTTTTTCTTTCACCGTTAAATTAATCGTTAAAGCAGATCTTTCTGGATTCACACATTCGTTATCGCGTGCCAGTATTTTTACAACATAAGGCGTAGCCGAAATATCTTTACAATCCGATTGCCAGTTAA